>JAAXQB010000312.1 GCA_012329085.1 Methanosarcinales archaeon
AGATAGTGGGAACGCATGCGAAATGAGAAAGGTACAATGATCCATGAACGACTTATGACTGTGTTTGCAACATGGATGCAACAAGGGCACAATAGCCTTCAAATGATGAAGAGTATGCTTAGTAGCTAAACACATACATTATAATTAATTTAATAATCGTTAACATAAAGTTGTCAATGATACGACTTTATTTATATTATTGGATACAATGGTAATAGAAGAAATTGGAAAATTTCTTTCAATATATAATGAGCATTCATTCTCTGACAAGAACGAACAAACGCTCATTTGTTCCAAATGAGCTTTACAAATTATATATTAATCACTCCTTCATTTCAAATATGCTTTTCAAATATGCTTTCCAAATGAGCAAACGCTCATTTGTTCCAAATGAGCTATTAAAAAGTTTCAATTGATTGAAAAACAATGCAATATATCTTAATAAAGAGGTAATTAAAAATATGAAAAAATTATTAGAACAAATCATTCCTGGTTATGATTATAGAGTAAAAAAGAACAGACTAAATTCAGATCGTGCTATAAGAGATAAATTATCGAGAGAATTGAAAAAGTCATACAATATATTAAAAGATATTAGTGATTTAGCTTATAAAGATGACAAGAGAGATATAGTGAATCATATAAAAGACATTCTAAATACTATAGACTTATTTAAAAACGAAATAGAAAATGCAACTTATGGATTGTCTCCACTATTTAAGCAGGATAAGATTTCAGATGATGCATTGGACGAAATGATGGAATTTGATAAAAAGTTATTTGGTGAGTTGGAGATAATAACAAAAGCATCAGATCTTATTTATGATCATGTATTAAAGGGTGAAACCTCTGATATTATTTTACAAATAAGAAAATTAAAAAGAAATGTTGATAACTTAAAAAATATTTTTTTAGACCGAGCAGATTTTCTAATAAAAAGTGTAGCAAGAGAGGTGTAGTCTAAATGAGTAAAAAACCAGTGTTTTTTAGAGATGAAAGTGATATGGGGGATGTGTTTGATAAAGCAAAAAAACTTTTGAAGGATGTAAAAGTTCTTGAAGGGTGCACAAAATCACAGAGGGAATTAATAGATAAGTATCATGAACAAGTTGAGAATGTTAGATATGGGCAAGTTATAAAGAAGTTGATTGGTAAAAAGGCTGAGGATTTTAAAAGCACAGTTGCAGGCATGATGAGTGAATGGAACGAGAAGAAGAATCAGTTGGATGAAGGGATTGTTGCACAGCAGCAAACAATTTTAGAGGCAGAGAATATTATTAATGAAATAAATAAATCTGAAATTGGAGAAAATGAAAGTATAAATAAAGAATTGAATAGCGTTTTAGAGATTTCAAAGAATGTAAAAGAGCAGCTTGATAAAATAGAAAAGACTAAAAATATTATTGATAATATTCTAATAGAAAATGAAGAAGTGATAAGAGATCGTGTGTTTTCAAAAGAAGATGTAGAATTTATGCGATTGGATTATTTTTCGTTGATACAATCTCGTTTTAATAGTTATAGTGTGGTCAATCCACTGACTGGTGAAGAATATAATACAGAAGATTGGAAAATTAATGTTGAGAAAGATGGGATAATTGCAGAGATTGTAAAAGGGGTATTTCGTAAACGCGTTTCTGTTAGGTTTGAGATTAAATATATTCTTCCTAATAATGAAGATGGTTTTATTTATCAGAAAATTGGAAAAGAAGTGACGAATGTGATTGCAAGGTTTATACAAATGGATAATAAAAATTCGTTTAGTGTTTTAATTCTTTTGTCTCCAACTGGGTGGAGTGATTGGATGATTGAGAAAGTGGAACATATCAGGAACATGAATAAAAGTGTTTATCTTATTGATTTAAGTGAAAGGAATATGTATTTTAATAGCAACGATAAAACTACTAAGAACTTTGCGGAATGGTTTGTTCCTATTTCAATGGAGGAGGAAATTGGGGGCATGGTTGTGAAGCTTGAAAAGGAAATAAGTGCTGGTGCATCGCAGTTTAGGGTTGATAAGGTGGCATCGAAATATCAGGTAACAAGGAATATCGTGATGGGTGCATTTAGGGAGATGGTTGAGAATGATAAGGGGGAGATTATTTCTATAGAAGATGGTGCTAAGGATGTTTTGTTTAGGTTGTGGTGAAAATATTTTCAAAGATAAATATATGGAAGAACAAAATGAGAATGATTTTAATTTTAGGTGAAAGATATGGGTAAGAAAAATGATTTTACATGTCTCGAAATATTGGAGAAGCCAGTAGAACGGGTTAATAGTAATGATTTGCAAACTTTAAGGATAATGGATGTTGAGAGGAGGATGCGACTCTGGTTTGAGATAAGAGAGAATTTAGGAAGATATGAGGATAGGGAATGTGGGGATTTCTATGAAGATATTCACAGGAGAACGAAGGCAGGGTTTTTTATGGCTATGTTAAAGCTTGCTGCAACTTTTTCTATGAATGAAGAGAAATTTGTTGAGGTTGATAGAGTTTTTAGTAGGGATGAGATTGATCTAATTAAGAAGCTTGAGAAGTATAATAGTTTTGATATTAAATCGACTGCGGATGTTATTAGTGAGATTCGTGGTGGGGATAGGACTACGACTGAGTATATAATGAATTATATGGATGAGATGAGGGGTGGCTGGGTTGGAATTTTGAATAATTCTGAGATTAAGCTTCCAGTTAGGGAGGCAATAAAAGAGACTATGAAGAAGAGGTTGAATGTTCTTGAAGCTGGGGTATTGGAACTTATGAAACAAACGGGAGGAATGGAAGGGGTTTTTAGGGATGTGAAGGTGTCGCAAGGGTCCAAGCAGGTTTTAAATTTTAATGTTGGAGGGGATATGGTAATGACAAGATCAACGATTAGTATGGGTGGGATTGATTTGGGACGGAAATGTTCTGGGTGTAACCGAGAGGTAGAGGAAGATGTTAAATTTTGTCCTGAGTGTGGAACGAAGATATAATTATATTATAGGAGGTATTTAAATAATGGGATTTTTTGATTGGTTAACTGGGAAAAAGAGTAAAACTGAAACTAAAATTGAAAAAGTAACAAAAGATGATAGTGGGTTAATTGGAAAGGGTGTAGATTCTGAAACT
>JAAXQB010000112.1 GCA_012329085.1 Methanosarcinales archaeon
GAGAATTGTGTTGATTATGTTCTTTTAGATATAGATATTTTTGATTATTTAAAAGAAGAATATAAAGACAAAAAAATATTAGATTTATTAAAATTAAATCTCTATACAAATAAATTTTTTTTTGTAGATAAATGGCCTACTTTAAATTATATAAATGAGATTAATGATGTTTTATCTCATTATGATGAGTATTTTACAAATGATTTAAGAAAAAAATTAATAACGCTATTAAAACAAGTGCGTGATTTTGTTAAAAATCATAAAGACGATATAAATTATATGAAATAAAAGGTTAAAAACATGTGTGAAATTATACAAATATTAAATGATATTTTTTATATTGATGAAAAAATTGAAAGTATCATTAATAGAAAAAGAAAAGAGTTAGATGATTTAGAAGCATTAAGAATAGAACTTAATGCTGTTTATAAAAAAATAAAACAACTAAAATAAGACCTAAATAAGTCTATAAACTGTTTATTATTTTTTAAATAAAATAGGAGTTAAGAAATATGAGATATATTGAATCAATGGTTAGAGAAATGGTTAAAAGTCTGGGTTATAAACAGACCGCAATAGATATCGGAGTTAGTGAAACAGCCGTTAGAAATTGGCTCAAAAAAGATATAGAAATAAATATACACAGTTGCAAGCGTGTTGAGGATGCTTATAAATTATTTAAAGGGGCTGATTACTGAAGACCTAAACAAGTCTATAAACTGTTTATTATTTTTTAAAATAAATAAAATAGGAGTAAAATATGACTAATAAAATAGAAAACACAACAGAAAACAACAGAAATAATAATATTGAAATGATAGCAGAAACTTTAGTATTTAGCGAATATCATGCTGAATATTACAGGAACGAAAACAATAATAAAAAAAGTTACATCGTCATACATGATGATGGTAACGAGGAGTATATTGATTGTTTATTATTAAACATCAATATATTTAATTATTATAATGGTGCTGACTATAAAAATAACTTATCTATGGATTATTTAAAAGAATTTGGGTTATTTCATCATAACGGGTTTTTAGGAGTTGCTTATGATGAGGATCATACTAAAAACAATATAAATGATTTTTTTGAGAAATATGGAAATTGTTTTATAGATGATTATAAAGAATATACTTCTCATAACCCCGAAAATTTAAAAACTCATGTAATTAAATTATACGATGAAATAATTAGAGAAATTAAATTATTAGATAAACTAAATATATTATTTTGGCATCAAGTAAAGTAATAAAATCACCTTTGAGCAACAACATGAGACACAGAGCTTAAACTGAATTCATTAAAAGAACAAAAAATATGACTAATATAAAAGATATAGAACTTACAAAAAATATAGAACCCACATTCGATAAAGATAAACACAAATTTATTTATTTAGAAGAGTTGGTTTATGATTATCAGTATAGTGATTGTGATAATCTTATACAGAATTTTAAAGATTATTATGATAAAAAACAATATAAATTAATAAAAGATGTTTATAATAGTTTGTTATACTAAAGTACTTTAACCCGAAATCATTTTAAAGATAAATATAAATTAAAAGAATTTATATTTATTTTTAATTTTTTTACATTAGTTAATCGAGTTCTTTTAAGGTTAATGTTTTACACCAATCAGGGTATTTGTTTAAATAATTATCCATAAGAATGATTGTTTTTTCGTTTAATAACCACCCCCCATTTTCTATACTTTTAATAATAGCATTCCCCCTAAAATATTTTATTTGTGATGCTAATAAGCGAATATCTATTTTAAACCCTTTATCTTTTAATATTTTAAAAATATCTTTATCAGTATAACTGTAATTTACAGATAGTTCTTTTATAATCGCATCTCTTTCTTTATAATTCATTTAAATACCTCTTAAGTTTTTGCTTTTGTTTATTTTATATATGTTTTTATACTCCCAAGATAAATATAAATTAAAAGAATTTATATTTATTTTTAATTTTATATTTAATAGTTGTTAAAAATAATCTTAATTTATATGTTTTAGATTGCTCAGTATTAATTGAGGTATGATGTAATATAAACAATATAACTAAAATCAATATATAATAATAAAAAAATAAGATTTTTATAACTTCATTGATTATAATTTTAATATATTTAGCTATTGCTTCTATATGTATTATGATAAATATAAATATAGCCTGCAATATAATATTAATATTTTTAAAATTTATCACTGTTTTAATTTTTCTTTTTAGAGTCATATTTGTTTGCCTATATAATCATTTTTTAATATGCTCATAAACTTCTTTTATATTTTTATAGTTTCTTGTACTACCATCCGCTAATTTAAACCGTTTTGGCATCGGTAAATTATCCTTTATAGTAAACGGCTCCCATTTATTTAGTTGTTTTGTACCTTTTGAAATAATACAAGCTTTAAATTTATTGGGTTTTTTAATAATTACTTTTCTATTGTTCCAAAAGTTTTTTTTATAATTGTCCTTACTTGGAACGCCTTTAATTTTAAATTGCCATTCGTTCCAATCTTTTTTATTTTTGGCTTTATTGGGTCTATATTTATAATATTTTAAACCTCTTGCTTGGAACTCCCCCTCCCATTCGTGAGCCCAGTCCCCCATTTCATCAGATATATTTATTTTTTCATGTATATCTTTTAATGATAAATTAACTGTTAAACTATCTGTATCACAATATACAATATTTTCTAATCCTAAGCGTTCCATTGTTTTGAATAAATAGAGCCTCGCTTGTGCTGTTATATAGCTTGCTATTAGCGGGTATGCCGTCCTATGAAATTTAGGTGCATTATGTCCTTTATTATTCACAACTTTTTTATAAGGCATATCATCTAATATATATACCTCTTCATTGTCTATTATTTCATTTTTTGCTATCAATTCATAATTTATCTCCTGTTCGTCTATTTTTTGGGCGAACTTGCCGTAAAGACTATTTAATAATAATTTATATACAAGGTTTTGTTTGTTTTCTTTTTTTAATTTATAAAATGTATCAATATAATTACTAAAATATCCCTTAAACGATGATGTTAACATTACATGATAACATTTTTTAATTTTATAACCTAATTTTATTAATTTTCTAATTTCAGGAAATGTTAAATGAATATCTTGTATACCATTTAGTGCTATTAGTTTTTTATCTATTGTATTTTAAAAAGGGGGTTAATTTACATTACTTGGAAAAAATATTTTTTTAAACCCCATCCCTTCCCCCTTTTAATATTTAAGC
>JAAXQB010000247.1 GCA_012329085.1 Methanosarcinales archaeon
ATAATCCCGAGGATATGGCTTTGCATAATGCATTTTAAAATTTCTCAGTATTCGTGCAACATAGCCTTCCACTATAAATAATATTAAATTCTTTTTTAATAGCTCGTTCGGAAAGCTCGTTCTCGAAGAGAACGAGCGTATGAGAAAACCGAAGGTTTTCGACCAAACGAGCGTTAGTATATAACTTATAAAGTTATGTACTGAGAGAAATTTTTTTAATTTCTCGTTAATGCTTTTACTTCTGAGGTCATCCAATTATCTTTTTTTTAAGCTTTTGTTTTAACTGTTCTTTTTTGTCTTTATCCAGCTTTGGAGGTCTTCCTCCGCCAAAATTAGGGGCAAGTCCTTTATATCCTTCGGAATTCCATCGTCTGAGCCAAAGGTTGCCTGTTTGTTCTGATATGCACCATCTCTTGTATGTTTTCTGAACACCATCTCCGAGATATAATTGGTAGATAAAAAGAAGACATTCATACATATGCTTATTCGTTTCTTTTCGTATAAGTCAATTTAGCTCTTTTAAAGAGATGTGTTTTATAATTTCGATTTGTTGGTTGCCCATTTGATTATATTGGGGTTACATCTTTAAATACTTTTGTCATGTACTATAATTATTAAAATATTAAAAATCTATCCAATATATAAATTTTTTGATAGCTCATTCAGAAAGCACATTCGAGACGAATGTGCGTAAACACTCATTCTTTTAGAATGAGTTTAAGAAAATCTTTGATAGCTCATTTGGAACAAATGAGCGTTACAGGAAATTCTCAAAGAGAATTTCCTTCTAAAAATTTCTCCTTTGGAGAAATTTTGTTTTCGAACGAACGAGCGTTAAGATCTAACTTACAAAATTACACGCCCAGATAAAATTTTATTTTATCTAATTTTCATTTTTTATAAGAAAAATTGAGAAAATAAAATATACTTCTTGTTATGGCATAGAGTAAAAAGTATTACTTTTTATCTCTATCCTATCTGTAAAAATGTTAATATATGATTACAACATATGAATAGAAAATGTTAGTAAATCTGAAAAATCAGATGATTTTAAAATTTTATAAGTAAATTTTAAAGATTGTAGAGAATAATATAATACATTAAAATTATATAATATTTATAAAAATAAATTAAAATATTCTATGTTAATATCAAAGGAGAAATAAAATGATTCAAGCTAAAAATATAACAAAAATTTATGGAATGGGTGACATCGAAGTAAAGGCTTTAAATGGTATCAATTTAGATATAAAAAGAGGGGAGTTTGTTGCTATACAAGGACCGTCAGGGTGTGGAAAATCAACTCTTTTAAATATATTAAGTTGTCTTGAAATTCCAACAAGTGGAAAAATTTTAATTGATGGCATAGACACATCTAATTTAGATGAGGACGAATTAGCTAAAATTAGACAAAATAAAATTGGATATATATTTCAAACATACAATCTAATTCCAATTTTAAATGCATATGAAAATGTAATGCTTCCCATGTCATTTGTTGGAGATGATGATGGAGGGAAAAACAGCAAATCCTCTAAAAGAGCAATATCATTACTTAAAAGCGTAGGCATCCAAGATAGAATGGAGCATAAACCATCTGAATTAAGTGGTGGTGAACAACAGCGCGTAGCTATTGCCAGAGCATTAAGCAACAATCCATCAATTCTTATTGGTGATGAACCAACAGGCAATCTTGATAGTAAAACAGGTCGTGCAGTTATGGATATTCTAACCGATTTAAATAAAAGTGGGCTAACAATCATAATTGTCACTCACGATTCAACAGTTGCTAGTATGGCAAGTAGAATTATAAATATAAAAGATGGTAAATTTATAAATATGCAACAAATAAAGGAGAACTAATTATGGCAATGAGATGGACAAATAAAATAAAACTTGCTCAGAAAAATCTCAAAGAATATAAAATACGATCACTTTTAACTCTTGTGAGTATCGCAATAGGTATTGCAGCAATAGTTTCTTTAATTATTGTAAGTCAAAGTATGCAAATAGCCGTGGGCGAAAGACTTGGTGGAACCGTAGATATTATTAGAGTATTACCCGGTCATGTAGTTCCCGGGCGAGATTTTGTTCCATATGGATCTTTTACTGAAACTGATAAATTGGAAATTGAAAAAATCGATGGTGTCATAGGTACATCTAATTGGATGATTGAAATTGCAGAAGTCGAATATAATGGAACATCTGCACCAGTGGAATTAATGGGCGGACATCCGAGAGATTTTAAAAATTTCATGGGGGGCGTTATTGAACTTGCAGAAGGGAGATTGCTTAAAGAAGGAGAAAACCGAGAAATAATACTTAGCACTTCAACTCTTGAACATATAAACAGATGGTTAAATTCCGATTTAAAAGTCGGTGATGTATTGAATATGAAAAATCAAGAGGATGAAAAAATTGGATTTACAATAATTGGTATAATGGCTTATGACCTTGCAGGTGTAGAAGTTAGTCACCGTTTACTACTTAGTAAAGAAGCCATACAAGAAATAACGGGTACAGAAGATGTAATGCTTATGCTTGTGCGAGTCGATAATCCAGATCGTGCAAGAGAAATAGCTGAAATAATCGAAGATAAATTAGATGAATTGAATAATGTAAGTGGATTGACTACAGCAGTTGCCGCAGGTAGAGTATTAGATCAAGTAGGATTGGTTTCACTTCTTATACAAGCGGTTGTTATAGGAATTGCTTTTATTGCACTTATTGTTGGATGTATAGGAATTATAAATACAATGTTAATGTCGGTTATTGAAAGAACTCGTGAAATTGGAATTATGAAGGCAATAGGTGCAACAAAGAAAGATATTCTTTCATTATTTTTGATAGAGGCGACTATTGTTAGTTTTATAGGAGGGGTTTTAGGCGTAATGTTAGGTGTTGCAATAAGTCTTATTGTAAATATTGGAATTTCAAGATTTATTATTACTGATATGGAGTTAATCATTTCGCCCATAGTTTTGATTGGTGGTATATTAATTGCGGTTGTGACTGGAATTATAGGAGGATTATATCCTGCAAAGCGTGCTGCCAATATGAAACCTATTGAAGCTTTAAGACATGAATGAGGGGCAGGAATTGACATGTTTTATGAGATAGAATTATCCATAATGGGTATGGCTTGTGGAGATTGTGCTGTGAAATTAGAGAATCGCCTTAAAATACTTAATGGTATTGAGGAGGCATCTGTAAGCTTTACGCTTAATAAAGTAGTGGTAAAATATGATTCTGATGTTACTAATCCAGCCAATATAAAACGCATCATCTCATCATTTGGATATACTGTAGTTTCCGATGAAGATGATGCATCGGCTGCATCTGAGTCTAATCGATTAGAGATGGTTCGTGTTGTCACAGTTGGTTTTTTGCTTGCTATTTCATGGATTATTCAGATAGTATTAAATGTTCCTTCCATTGTAACTGATTTAATGGTAATTGCAGCTATAATGGTTGGTGGTTATCCCATTCTATCAAATGCAATAAGTGTCATTCTTCAAAAGAGTCTCAATGTCGATGCTTTAGTAATTATTGCTGCATCCGCAGCTATTGCTATAGGAAAATATTCAGAGGCAGGGATTGTAATATTCATTCTTCTTTTAGGAGAGTTTTTAGAAACTCTGACAGTTTCAAAAGCAAGTAATGCTATCAAAGGTTTGGCATCCTTGCTACCTAGCACAGTAAATCTTTTGAAAAATAATCAGGAGATTGAGGTGGTGCCCTCTGAAATTAAAATAGGGGATATCATTGTTGTGCGTCCAGGAGAACATATTGCCATAGATGGGATAATAATCAAGGGAAATGCAACTATCGACCAGTCGCTAATTACGGGAGAATCAATGCCTATAGAAAAGTCAGTTGGTGATGAGGTTTATTCAGGAACTATCAACAAGATGGGGGCTATTGAGGTAAGGGCGACAAATGTTGGCAAGAATACAACAGTGGCAAAGATAGAAAAAATGATTATGGAGTCTCAGGCAAAAAAAGCGCCTGTTGAAAGGATGGTTGACAGGTTTGCCAAATATTTTGTTCCCGCAATACTTGTTTTGGCTGTAATTGTTTATTTAATTACACAGGATATCTACCGGGCCATAACCGTCCTTATAGTGGCTTGTCCCTGCGCCCTTGTCCTTGGCACACCAACCGCAGTTGTTGCAGCTATAGGTTCGGCTGCGAGGAATGGTATTTTGATTAAAGGTGGAGAAGCCTTAGAAGCATCTGGCAGGATAAATGGAATTATTTTTGATAAAACAGGCACACTTACTGTAGGAAGTCCAAAGGTTACTTCAATAAAAGGAATTGGCAAATGTGGTCATAAAGAAGAGGATATTATACAGCTTGCCGCAACAGCAGAAAGATTTTCAGAGCATCCATTAGCAGGAGCCATATTGGACAAGGCAAAAGAGCATGAGATCGTCATTATGGCGTCTGATGATTTCAAGGTAAAAAATGGATTGGGCGTTGAAGTAAGATCTAATGGCATGCATATTATTGTGGGCAATCGAGGTCTTTTAAAAGACAATGATATTGAACTTTCTCCTGAGATTGAAGATTACATGAATGCAAGAGAACAATTAGGCGAAACCGCACTGATAATAGTTCATAATATAGAGCAATGTGATAACGCAAAAGGTCTGCAAATCACTGATGATGATGATGATGATGGTGTTTGCTGTCAAAAAGAAGTGTGTGGTATTTTGGAGTTAATTGATCTACCCAAAGAACAATCTGCGAAGGCTATACAGTTGTTGCGATTAGATAGAGTAAAGAATATTGCTTTGTACACAGGGGACAATCCTCGCACTGCTTCAGTCATTGCTCGCAAGGTGGATATTGATAAAGTAATTGCAGATCTTTCTCCAGAAGATAAAGCAAATAGAATCAATGATTTAAAAGATGATGGTAGTGTTATTGCGATGGTAGGAGATGGTATTAATGATGCACCTGCATTAGCTGCAGCGGATGTAGGAATTGCAATGGGTGTCGTAGGAAGTGATATTGCCGTTGATGCTGCCAATATCGTAATTTTAAATGATGATATTTTGAGTGTGCCGAGTGTTATTGCATTAGGAAGAAAATCATTGTCTGTAATTAAACAAAATCTTGCTTTTGCTATAATAGACTTGTTGCGATATAATAACCTTATAAAGATCTTAGTTTCTTTTACTCGCCCATACATTTTCAATTCATTAACATTCCAGATGATAGTTCCTTAAATCCGCATGAGATTAACATAACTTTATCATTAAAAGTGTC
>JAAXQB010000068.1 GCA_012329085.1 Methanosarcinales archaeon
AGGTGGACTGTGTCCTTCTCGTGGTGGAGGCTGGTCGCACACCTGTACAGGATATTAACAGGGCATTAAACCTTATTCCTTCAGAAAAACTTCTGGGATTGGTGCTGAATAAGGAAGAACGAGAACAGGTTTCATATTAAAAGATTGATTATTGATAAATACAGTTTGAGAACTTCCCCCATAACCACATGGAAAACTACCAATCGGCATAAGAACATTTACATGAATTCACAATGATATTTTTTGTTGCTTGCTATTATTAAACCTCGTTAACTTGTCAATTGGTTGAGCAGGGTAAGCTCGACTCTATCTCTCTGGTCTGGTGGTTTGGGAAAAATTAGTAAAACGAAAATGAATTTTTCCCGGATGGTACAGTCGATACAGACGAGACCAAGTATCAAATAAAAATTTGATTTGACTATAATGTATTTAACCAAGTTATAATATGAGTTGTTAATTTTATGCGTATTGTTATTCACGATTATCCTGGTCACGCTTTTCCTGTACAGCTCAGCCGTTATCTCGCACAATGTGGTCATGAAGTCTGGCATGTATGGTCTTCTGATGTAGAGTCCCCGCGTGGTCCGTTAAATAGACAGCCAACTGACCCTAATAACTTTCATTTATGCCCTGTAACCTTGGGTAAACCGCTACCGAAATATAATCTTATCAAACGATTTTTTATAGAACAGCAATACGCCAAAAAATTAATCAAACAAATTGCTCCCTATAAACCAGATATAGTACTTTCTAATCCTTCACCATTTATCCAGAAAACTGTCCTCAATTGGTGCAAACGATATGATGTAGCATTTGTATATTGGCTACAAGATATATATTATGTCCCTATTAGTAATGTGCTTACAAAAAAATTTGGTATAATTGGTCGTATAGTAACCATAATAATTAAGCATTATGAGCTTAATGTTCTAAAGAAAAGCACTCATGTAGTTGCTATATCTGATGATTTTAAAAAATTTTTATTAAAACATGCTGTCCGCAAAGATGATATAACGATAATTCCCAATTGGGCCATTTTAAACGAAATGGATGTCCTTCCAAAAAATAACAAGTGGAGTAAGCAACAAAACCTTAATGAAAATTTTGTATACTTGTATGCAGGAACAATGGGGTTGAAACATAACCCACAGGCATTAGTTGATTTGGCTAAATATGTGCCTGAATCAATAATTGTGGTAATTACGCAAGGAATTGGTCGTGAGTATCTGGAAAATGTTAAGTTTGAAGAAAATATTGAGAATCTGATCTTATTGGATTTCCAGCCATTTAATATACTTCCACAGGTCTTGGCAACATCTGATGTTCTAATTGTATTACTGGAACCCGAAGCCGGATCTTTTTCTGTGCCATCAAAGATACTAAACTATTTATGTGCTGGCCGCCCTGTTTTAGGGGCAATCCCCCTGGAAAATGCAGCAGCAAAGAATATTATCACAGCTAATGCTGGTATAATTGTTGAGCCTGATGATATTAATGCTTTCGTCACAAACGCACGCAGACTATACGGGGATGACAAATTATGCACAAAAATGGGTAAAAATGGACGCACTTATGCAGAACAAACATTTAGTATCCAAAAGATAGGAAATAAATTTGAGGATATTCTCCATAACTGTCTAACATAAAACACTTTATCACGCTGACAAGAGGGCACAATCATGGGAAAAAAAATTGGCTGGAGCATTAGTATTGTCGGGTTGGTGATTTTATTAAGTATAACGCAAGCTCTTCCTTCTAACCTTCCTCCTCCCCAGCAGTTGACCTTGCTTGGTAAAACAGCTACTGCACCTCAACAGGCGATTGACTTCAGTTACACTGAAAATACATTCAGTAGCAATTTCTCCAACGATGAAATTGACTTTAATGATACAAGACATCATGGATTTAAATGGTATCTTGGCAGGTTTTTCGGATGGAAACCAACTCCGGCAAAGCATTTCTACTTACCTGATGATGGCCCATTGAC
The DNA here is from genome assembly GCA_012329085.1 of Methanosarcinales archaeon. Next base: position 1,988 of record JAAXQB010000068.1, read on the forward strand.
CATAAAAACAGGATTCAAGCGAGCTAATCTTAGTATAGCTACAGCCACCACAGTCAAGGATACAAAGAGATGGGTTGGGCAGGCTTTTGGTGGTGGTGGATATTTTGAGGCAGAAATTAAATTTGACCCTGTTTATGTTAAAAATCTTAACAATAAAGGATGGCCTTCATTCTGGACAATGGCAATCGAACATATGGCCAATCTACCCGAATCACAATGGCCAAGCCAAGAAAAAGGCTATGTCAACTTTATAGAAGTGGATATTTTAGAATATCTTTTCAAAAAAGAGGATAATACCAATGTGTATGGTGCTAATATGCACAATTGGTTTGGTGTATGGCAAGAAACATGTTATCCAAAACCGTTTTGTAAACATAGTCTTCCTTATCGCCAAGTTCGCAAAACGGTTCCACCTGATACCGATTTTAACAAATATCATAAGTATGGTTTCCTTTGGGTTCCAGCAACAAGGGAAACAGATGGATTTGGTCAATTTTACTTCGATGATAAACCTATTGGTGAAAAAATAACCTGGGAAATTTATGATAATCAATCGCCATCCATGATTAAACAACCGTGGACTTTCGGAATTATTGATCGTCAGCACTTGGTCTTGATCCTTGGAACTGGTGAAAATCAGCCGATGACAATCCGTTCGGTCAATGTGTGGCAAAAATCAGGTAAAAACAACTTGGTTCAGTAATGCATACGCAACAAACAGACAATTTGCATATAAACAACTCAAGTTCTGATAAGTTAAGAAAACAAGTAAACCTTGTTGCAAAGCTGATTGCAATTTTCCTTGTGGCGGGTTTTTTTTCTTTTTTCCAACTTAAATCTCAAATATTACAATCTGTTACCTTTCTGTCTCTTATCATCCCTGCTTTTCTGCAAATTCGCTATGGCCTCGCCAATATGGCATCGGTACACAGGACTTTCATGTTTGCCTTGCTCTATCTGATTCCAGTATCCATTTCATTTTTATTAAATTTGTTAATATCAGGTACTATTAGCATCAAAAGTGCAATGATTTTAATAAATCTATATTTTACTTTTTATATAGCATCTATTTTTGCAAGCTGTTTCAGGTTTGATCTTTGGCGGCGAACATTACATTACATCGCATTATTTGCTTTACCCATTTTTATCTATGTTGTTGTTACACAGCAACATGCCTATAGGTGGGGACGATGGGAACCATTTGATATGCAACCAAACTGGTGGGGAATGATGGTGATGTGTGTAGCCTGGGGTGCATCGGCATGGGGTAATATCAAGTTGCGGGCTATTGTAATTTTTGCATCTTTCCTTTTTCTTATAGAAGTCCAGGCACGCGGAGCTATTATTGCCTTATTACCTGTACTTTTTTTTAGTAGTGGCTTCTTCTTGCCTCTATCACGAAAGAAAACAATCTGGCTTCTCTTCGGTTTGCTTATTATAGCAACAGGGGCACTTCTTTCCTCACTTATTATGGAAAAAGGCTTAATAGAATATGCTGTGAACTATATCATTAACAATGTTCTTCTATTTCATGATAGCCACCGAGGAATAGGAACTGGTTTAACAGGCAGGATGGAAGGTTATTCTAAAGCTTGGGAAGTTTTTATTTCTTCTCCTGCCTTTGGCAGCGGGTTTGGCGAGTACGGATTTATTCATAATGGTTTCCTGATGACACTTGCTGAGAGTGGACTTTTTGGTTTAACAGGAATGCTGTTCATCATAGGGATGGCATTAATAAACTCTGTTAAAAACAAAGACTTGTTCATGCTTGGCTTGTTGCTAAGTTACATCACGGCAATCATGACATTCCCTCGTACATTTAATATCAATATGACAGGATTTATGTTTATCGTTCTCGTAATGGTTGGGTGTCGCACTATCAGCAACCGTTCAACATTACAGAAATAGATTATTATTGCAAAATGACACAGAGCATATATTTTACTTATCCATAATTAAAAGTGTAAGATATGCATAAAATATCTCCACCAGGAATTTTTCATGGCTACTCAACGAACAATTGTCTTTGTCTGGGATAATTTTGGCCCAATGCATCATGATCGATTGAAAGCGGCAGCAGAATATTTTAAGGGAACATTTTCTGTATCAGGAATTGAAATTGCGGATAAAAGCAATACCTATGCCTGGGTAGGCGAACAGGCTGAACTATACAAAAAACAAACTCTTTTCACAAAAGAGACCTCGGAAAATATTTCCCGCTGGCGATGCTTTCGTGCCTTGACACATGCAATTATGAAGTCCAGGGCAAAACATATTTTTTTGTGCAACTATGAACGGTCTTACATTTTTTTCACAGCCTGTATTCTTCGCCTTTCAGGAAAAAAAGTATTTATAATGCAAAACTCAAAGTTTGATGATTGCCCACGCATGCTGCCACGGGAATGTCTCAAACTCATTCTTTACTACCCATATAATGGAGTACTGGTAGGGTCTTTCCGCTCTAAAGATTACCTGAGCTTTCTTGGTTTTCGCAAACGCCCTAAAGTTTTGGGTTATAATACATTATCTCTCAATCGTATTCGTGCATTATCTAAAGCTAAGCCTGCACCTGCTGGTACGGCGTTTGAAGATCGGCATTTTACCATTATTGCACGCTTGGTTCCAAAAAAAAACCTTCTGATGGCCTTGGAAGCTTATGCAATTTATAGGGAGAAGATTGTAGAGCCAAGACTATTACACATTTACGGAAATGGTCCGCTGGGAAATGAAATCCAAGAAAAAATTAAAGAAAAAAAGCTGGAAAAACATATTTTCTTGCATGGTTTTGTACAAACAGAAGGTATTGCTGAAGCTCTGGGAAAAACCTTGGTACTAATCCTGCCAAGCATTGAAGAACAATTTGGCAATGTCGTAATAGAGGCACAGGCCATGGGGCTTCCTGTTATTGCATCAGAATCATGTGGTGCATGTGATGAACTGGTGAGAAGCGGCATCAATGGCTTTACGATCAAACCAGATGCTCCCAAGTCTCTTGCCTGTTTCATGCAAAAACTTTGCGAAGATAAGGTCTTATGGACAAATATGTGTGAAAAAGCACATAAATTTGCACCACTGGGTGATGTTAAACGCTTTGTTAAAGGGGTAGAGACATTGATTACAATAAATCATCATGAATAAAACCACTCGCAAACCATTGGTTTTCATGTCAGTTGCTTTGCCGCCTCCTCTCCACGGACAATCATTTATTACACAGAAAATCACAGAACAAATAAAGAAAGAGCCGGTATATTTATACCTTATCAATATCTCACCCAAAGGCTTAACTCGCAATATTGCTTATCACCTTCGTAAAAGTTCGAGTGTGTTAAAGGCAATTTTTATGTTACCTGTAAAGGCGGTAAGAAACCCACGAAGGATCTTTTACGGGGTTGCAGAAAGTAATCACGGAATCATATATAATTTCTTCTTATATGGTATAGCAAGACTTTGCGGTTACAAACTATTCATCCACCACCACACAGCTAACCATACAATATATTACCGTGGCACTTTTGCCTGGCTCGTACGATTGACAGGATACCACTCAGTACATATTGCACTGAGCGAGACGATGAAAAAAGATTTAAAAAAACACTATCCAAATATAAATGAAGTTATCGTTTCCGGTAATGCCTGCCACATACACCTGCCACCCAAAACGCACCAGCACCCCTCCCCCCCCCCCCCCCCCCCACCCTGGCAAGAACACCCCACA
>JAAXQB010000027.1 GCA_012329085.1 Methanosarcinales archaeon
ATACAGAGATTGCAGTTGGAAATGTGCTAGGTTTTGTGATATATAATATGGGTTTAATATTTGGTGCTATAATAATAATTAAATCTGTGCCAATAAATATAGAATCTTTTTTAAATAGAGCATTATTTATGTTGGTTTCAGGAGCTACTGTAGTTGTATTGTCTATTGATGGAAAACTTACATGGCACGAGGGAATTTTATTAATTCTTATTTTTATTGGATTTTTATATTATAATTATCGATTACAAGCATCTATTTTTAAGAAAAGTAAAAAATTAAATTCTAATACAAAAGAACGGCAAGATATATTTAAATTAATTAAAACTCGTTTTCATGAAATTTCAAAAGATATTTTATTATTTATTGTAGGTGCAGGTGGGGTTATAATAGGAAGTCGACTTCTTGTTGATTCTGGCGTTAAAATTGCACAATGGTTGGGAATTCCTGAATTAATTATAGGGCTAACTCTATTTGCACTTGGAACTTCTTTACCTGAACTTATAACTGCAATTACTGCAACAATGAAAGGACATCAAGAAATATCACTTGGTAATATACTTGGTGCAAATACAATGAATCTTACCTTTGTTCTTGGATTTTGTTCTTTTATAAATCCATTAGAAATTAATGCTCAGCTATTTGAGTATGATTTTATTGTAATGATTGGACTTATGATATTGCTTTTAATATTTGGAACAACAAGAAATTTATTTAGTAAAAAAGAAGGGCTTGCACTACTTGGCATATACATTGCTTATGTTATTGGACTTTTTGTATTATATGGCTAATATTCCAATAAATGCAATGTAAAATAATACAAGGACAATTCCTTCCCTCTTTGTAATCTCTTTATTATAAGCTACAAAAGCACACAATATTGTTGCAAAAACCATTAAAGGCATATTATTATAAATTATTTTTTCAGGAATTGTCAATTTTCCAACTAGTGCGGGTATGCCCATTACTACAAGTGAATTAAATATATTCGATCCTACGATGTTACTAATAGCAAGTTCAAAATTACCTTTTTTTATAATACTTAAAGACACTACAAGTTCTGGAAGTGATGTGCCAAATGCCATAACACTAATTGCAATCACTTCTTTTCCAATTCCAAGAATTTTAGATAATTCTATAATCGATGTTATTGTATATTTTGCTCCAAGATATATGAAAAATGCACTTAGTAAAAGTGTCACAACTGTTTTTTTACATTTAGTAAATTTTATGGAATGTGTGTATTTTTTTTGCTTTGATTTTCCAAGATGTATAAAATATATAAAAAAAATAGCAATACCTAATACGCCATTTAAAATGCAAAATTTTCCATCCAATATCATAACTATTAGAAAAAATGTAGATATTAGTAGAAATAAAATATGGTGATTTATTTCAGTTTTAAGTTTTAATTTTCCTGCCAATATTGCTAAAATACCAAGAATGAGGCTAATATTTGCAATATTGGAACCTATCACTACACCGATTACAATCTCTGAATGACCTTCATTTACGGCAATAATTGAAGATACAAGTTCAGGAAGAGAAGTACCAATTGCAATAATTGTAGCTCCCACTACAACCGTTGGAATTTTAATATAAATTCCTATCTTTTCAGCAGAATCTATAAAATAATTGGATGCTTTAATTAGGATTATAAGACTTATAATGAATGCTATTGCCCATAAAATTAAATCTAGCATAGTTATTTAAATGGCATAGGCAATATTAATAAGTATAGATTTAAACGCACATTCTTTCAGAATGTGCTGTCAAAAATCTTTAATTTTTTCCAACGCACATTCGTTCCGAATGTGCTATAAAAATAACCGTGAATATTATATCTAATGAACCTCTTAAATAATACATATAATCTAAAATTAAGAGGATGAAAATCTTTTTTTAATTAAATTGAAGGAGAATAATTTTTTGAATCAAACAATTATCGCAATAATAATATTTTTAATATACTGGGCACTTGTAAATATGCTCAAAAATCGTGGCATACTTGAAAAATACAATATTTCAGCTCATGGTCCATTGCTTATGGTACGAACCACACAAGGACAAAAACTATTGGATTTTCTTGCAAAACCAAAAAAATTTTGGAGACTTTTTGCAAATATTGGAATACCTTTAATGTTTATTGGTATGATTATAATGTCATTAATCATAATGTTAAATTTTGTAATGCCATTTATTGTAGGAACTCCAGAACCTGGACAGCTTCATGAACCTCAAAATCTTTTATTAATTCCAGGTGTTAATGAATTTATTCCATTTACTTGGGGGCTCATTGCACTTATTATTACACTAATTGTACATGAATTTTCACATGCAATTCTTGCAAAAGTAGAGAATGTAAAGGTAAAATCAATGGGGGTTTTACTTGCGTTAATTCCTGTTGGCGGATTTGCAGAACTTGATGAGGAAGCTTTATTTGGAATTTCTAAATCTGACGAATTAAAACAAAAAAAAGAATCTATAGGTACTATAGAAGATAGAATTATTAACACTGATAAAAATGTTGGTGGGGGCATAAAAGATAAAATCAAATCTATTTCAGTAAATGCAAAAGCACGAATCCTTGCAGCAGGCGTTATGTCAAATTTTGTTGTTACGCTTCTTGCATTTCTTTTATTGTTTGGACCAGTATTAAGTGGTATTGCACCGGTGGATAATGCCGTTATAATTAGCGTTGATGAAAATTCTAATAGCTATGAGGCAGGACTTCGTCAAAATATGGTAATCATTCAAATAAATGACAATGCCGTAAGGAGTATTTCAGATATTGAATCTCATATGGAGGGAGTGCAGCCAGGAACTAATATAGAAATCTATGCATCCTATGATGGAGATGTGTCAAATCATAATGTTAAAACAGTTGAAGCTTTAAGTACAAAAGATGTGGCTGGTGTTTATGTACAATCGGTTGTTCCAAACACTCCTGCAGAAAATGCAGGAATGGAAGCAGGGATGCACATAATAAAAATAGATGGCGTTTCTGTTCAATCACCAGAAGAGTTTATGGTAATTATGCAAGAAACCATGCCCCACCAAGTAATTGATGTTGATGTTTTAACATATGAAATGGAAGTTAAACAGTTTAATATACAACTTGCAGATAGAAATGGAAGAGGATTTCTTGGAGTATCCACCAGAGGGGGCGGACAGCATATTGAATCACTTGGATTAACATTAATTGAATTTCCAGCAGATGCATATCTTAACATGTTAAATGATATTCCTTCTAATTTAAATAGCATAAGAGGATGGCTTTTACTTTTTGCACTTCCGATTATTGGAATTGCAGAAGGAGGATTTCCAGGATTTAATGACATGCTTATGCAATTTTATGAACCAGTAGGATGGGCTGAATCATTGGGTGTTGGAATTTTTTGGATTGCAAATATACTTCTTTGGACTGGATGGTTAAATTTTTCAGTTGGATTGTTTAATTGTATTCCTGCAATACCATTAGATGGGGGCCATGTTTTTAAAGGATACTTTGAATATTCTATAAAAAAACTTACAAAAAACGATTTAATGTCACAAAATATTGCAGGCATAGTTTCAGGATTGCTTTCTATCTTTGTGTTGTTGTCTTTTGCATTTATGATATTTGGTCCGTTTATAGTACATGGATTTTAGTAAATAAATATGGGTGCATTTGATTAGATATTATGTGTTCAATTATATGTATTTTTGCATATAATTGCGATATTTAAATTTAAAATCGATAACATTAGTAATATTTTTATAAATTTATATTTTATGTTATATTTAATTTGCGGATATTTTTTATAGCTCATTCAAAATGAATGAGCGTTGGAAAAAACCAAAGGTTTTTGACAGATTATTCAAAATGAATGAGCATTATCTCGTAAGTCCAATCTATTATTAAAATCGAAT
>JAAXQB010000293.1 GCA_012329085.1 Methanosarcinales archaeon
ATTTTAGCACATGTCATTTTATAATAATGAAAACGGAGTTTCGCCCATTATTGCTACGCTAATGTTGATTATGATAACATTAATTGCAGCATCTGGGCTTGCAATGATAAGTGCACATTTACAAGAAGATCATGCAGATAGAGTAGGTCTTTTGGCGGCAATAGATGGAGAAAAATTAAGAATTGTGAATATTGATTTAGCTCCTGCGGCAGGAACATCGCCTCAATATAGAGAATTAGATTTTATTAATATTACAATTCACAATCTCGACATAAAACCAGTTAGTATATTAGGAATTATGATTAATGACAATCCTGTTAGAAATTATACTATTGAAAATGATGATAGATTATTCAATCATACAAATCGATTGTCAATTCCTGGAGGCAGACATAAAATTGTAAAAATAAATTTGTTAAATAATTTAACAAGAAATGAAACTATATTAAATAACGAATCCATTCATATAGAAATAATGACTTCTCGTGTAAATATGTTTAGCAGAGTTTTCACTCCGCCTATTGTTGTGCCTATGGTGCAAATGGAGTCTAAAATTATAGGGTTTAATACTACGATTATCAATAACACTACCACTCATAAACCCATATTTCAAGATTTTTTAATACTTGATGCATCAAGGTCATTTGATCCTGATGATGATGGATTTATTATATCACATACATGGGGTGTATGGAATAATACAACTGAACCAATATATAATTTCAATCTATCTGGACGAATGGTACGACCTAACCTTCCAAATAATGCAACTAATGTTTCAATATCCCTTATAACAAAAGATAATACGGGCATGGTATCAAAAAGTAAAAATATAACCCTTCCAGGTCCATTTTAGAAATAATGATTTTTAAAAAAACACATCAAATATTTGCACCATTGAATCAATCAAAATACATGCATAAGTTGTCCATAAAAATAAAATAAAGGAAATAAAATCTAAATGATTGAATCAATGATTGGATTAAATACGCTGCCAAAAAAAAGCGTATTATTAATAGAAGAAGATATTGGCGATATAAAAAGCATACTTGTCCAACAAATTGGATATGAGATGGCAAAACTTAAGCAAAATATATATTATATATCTACAAAAAAACTTAAAGAAGATATTATTAACCAAATGTTGCTTTTTGGCATGAATGATGTTTCTAATTTATCTACATTCAATATATATGAAAAAAATAATAAGGTAGAAAATTCCTTAGATGTATGCAATAATGATTTGTTACACTCTTTTTTTAATATTCCCCTGCAAAAACTTAATGAAGTGGATATTCTTATAATAGATTCATTTTCATCACTTTATATAGATAAAGATAGTTCCAATTCACTTAAAAATTTATTAGATTTACTATTAAATGCGAGTAGAAAAAATAATTTAATAGTTCTATTAACTTTGGATATGGGCATACTTTCTAAAAGAGACGAATCCATTATGAGATTTATGGTAGATGGTATAATCCAATTTAAAACATCATATTCAGATAATTCAATACATAGAAGTATAAACATTCCAAAAATGAAAGATAATTTTCCATATGATAAACTAGTATCTTTTTATTTAACAGACAAAGGCATGGCTGCAGATAGAAGGGAACGAATTGGGTGATGTTTATTTTTTCGTCATGCAAATTTTAACATCAAAAATAAGTTCAATTTTAATTAAGTAGTATTACATAGATGTGAATTTAAAAATTAAATGTATTAAATTTGTAAAAGATATACACGCAGAATCGCAAGTTGTAGCAACACTTATACTTATAATGGTAATAATTGTTGGTGTATCAGGATTGGGGGTAATTGCAGGACAATTTATGGATTTTGAAGAGCAAGAACCAAATATAGTAATTTCAGGTCGCACTATTATTATAGCAGGAAGTACAACTGTTGCGCCTATTGTAAGAGATCTTGCAGACGCATTTATGAGTATTGGTTCGGGTGCCAAGATAGTCGTACAAGAGGGAAATTCATACGCAGGTGTGGCAGCAGTAACAAGCGATATTGTTGATATTGGCATGGCATCCAGAGATGTTAGTATTGATGAATTAGCAGATGAACCGCTTCTTCAAACCATTAAGATAGGTCACAGCGAAGTTGTGATAATTTATAGAGTTAATGATGATAAACCGAGCAATAATGAGCGTGCAGGCATTACAAAAGAAGATTTAATATGTTTATTTAAGGATCATAGGTTCACTTCAAGATTAACATGGGGTACAGGTGGAGGTGCAGGAGTTGGGGATACCACCAATACACGCGAAGTATTTCAGAGAATAGATACACCAGATACTGAATTCGCATTAATAAAAGCACTTGGAATTAATAAAATTAACAATTCCATAAAAGAATTTGCAAGTGATGCTGAAATAAGAGATGCTGTATTGAACTCACAAAAAAATTTAGCAATCGGATTTGTTAATTATAAATATGCATTTTGTAAGAATGATACTTTAAAAGATTCTGAAATCACAAACATGAGTGTTACATGTTTTAATATCCCATTTAATTTAATTACACTTGACACTCCAAATGATTTTGAACACGCATTCTTAAATTTTATAAAATTTCCAAACCATTATGCTCTTTTTGATAAATATAAAATAAGACCTATAACTAAATCCGTGCCTTTGGCAAATATCAATATAACTGCAAAGAGTAATAATAATATTTTTTATGTCAATCATACAAGGGGGGATGCAATACCAAATGCTTTTTATGATAAGAATAGACGCTATGGTCTAAATGATACATCTATACGATTAGACACAGAAGATTGGGAAAATATGCAAGTACGAATAAATAATTATATAATTACAGAAAGACTGAAAGGAGGGGGAGACCTAAGAAGATTTACACCAGCAAACTTAAAAAATGATAAAACTAAGTATAACAGTCATCCGATTTCAAATGAATCAACAACATTCAAACAAGGAGATTGTTTAAAATTCGAAACCGAAGGAGTCCACGCAAATCAAACACTCCGATTAAACGATACCATAACAGTAATTTATGTACCAACTGGAAAAATACTTGCAGAACATACTGTTGCATAAATCTTCTATAAAATGCCCCATCGAAAATTTTATATAAAAATCCTCTATAAAAAATTTGAATTGAATATATCTCTAAAATGAAACATATTCAAAACACCCTCTCAATATGCAGGGAATTTATCACACAGCTTTTCGACTTCTTTTTTAACTTCTTCTAATACAGATTTATTATCCATATTTTTAAAAATAGTATTAATAAATCCTGCAATTTCTTTCATTTCACTTTCTTTCATTCCTCTTGTCGTAACAGCAGGAGTTCCAAGTCTAATACCACTTGTTGTAAAAGAGTCTCTTTTATCAAATGGAATTGAATTTTTATTAACAACAATTCCAGTTTTACTTATAAGAATTTCTGCATCAATTCCAGATATATCATATTCACTCAAATCAATAAGTAATAAATGATTATCAGTTCCATTAGACACTATCTTAAATCCAAAATCAATTAAACTATCAGACAATGCTTTACAATTTTTAACAGTCTGTAATTGGTCAGCCTTAAATTCATCACTCTGTGCTTCTTTCAATGCAACAGCTTTTGCTGCTATTGCATGCATTAAAGGACCTCCTTGTAATCCTGGAAATACAGCATCATTAACTTTTCTTGCATATTTACTTTTACACAAAATCATTCCACCTCTTGGACCTCTCAATGATTTATGTGTTGTAGTTGTGACAAAATCTACATATGGCACTGGATTTTGATGCACACCTGCGGCAACAAGTCCTGCAATATGTGCAATATCTGCAGTAAGATATGCACCAACTTCATTTGCAATTTCTTTGAATTTCTCAAAATCAATTTTTCTTGGATATGATGACGCACCCACAACAATCATTTGCGGTTTACATTCTTTTGCAATATCCATTAAATTTGAATAATCAAGCATCATTGTATCTTTATTTACGCCATACGATACAATATTAAAAAGTTGCCCTACAAATGAAAATTCGCTACCATGTGATAAATGTCCGCCATGTTCCAAGTCCATTGACATAATTGTATCGCCCGGCTTTAATACTGAAAGATATACAGCAAGATTTGCACTTGATCCTGAATGCGGTTGCACATTTACATGTTCTGCACCAAATATTTCTTTTGCTCTTTTAATTGCAAGATCTTCTGCTATATCTACAACTTCGCAACCTCCATAATATCTTTTACCTGAATATCCTTCTGCATATTTGTTTGTAAGCATGGAGCCTTGTGCTTCCATAACTGCATAACTTACATGATTTTCTGATGCAATAAGTCCAAGCTTTTTATTTTGCCTTATCTTTTCAAGCTTCATCACTTCTGCAATTTCTGGGTCTATTTTTGAAACATATTTCATAATTGTATATCCATTGATTTTTTTAGCATAAATTAATTGTATCCATAGTATAAAAATTTTGATAGCTCGTTCGGAACGAACGAGCGTTATTTGATTTTTGACTACAATATTAAAATATGCTTCTATTGATATTAAATATATTGCTATGTTTGTGATATTTGATTTATTTCTGTATATAATTTATAAAGTTCGTTCTCAGAGAGAACGAGCGTTTATTATATACTTAACACTCAAACTTTTCAGAACGATGTTTAAAGAAATTTACAAATTATATACTATTTAAAAAGAAAATATCAATGCAATTATAAAAATAATAAGACCTAATGCAATTAATAAAGGTCTAAGCATAGTTAGAATTGTGATAAAAATATATAATTTTATTCTAAATTCTCGATTTTTTAAAAGGTTTGTAATATATTTATCTTTCATGATTTTACACCTCTTATATATCTTAATTCTAACATATGATAAAATAAAAAAAATTCCATTCAATATACTATTAAAATATCGAATGGACGCAAATAATCAATCTATCGAATCTTTAAGTGCTGATTTTATTTTCTTTCGCCTAAAAAAGTCTTCTCTTTCAAGTTCTGCAAGATGCATTTTGATATAATTTTGTGTGTTTCCAAGTTTTGGAATTAAAATATTCTCAAGTGCATTAACTCGCCTTTTTGTTTTTTCAATTTCTTGTGCTAATTTTCGTATAGAACCTTCAGATTCTGCAAGTCTTAATATATTCTTTACAACATTCTCAAAACTGTTTGCCGCCTCATCAAGCTTTGCAGAAGTGCTTACAAAACTATATCCCCTTTCTTTGCTTTCTCGTAAAAATTCCATTTTTTCAATCAAAGGAACTTTTACACCTGTGATATTTCGAACCTTCATCTCAATATCTTTCATTTCATTTACAGAATACGAACTCTCTTCAAGACCTGTATAACCAATTACCATTTGGGCTTCAATTAAAGTCTCAAATGCTTTTTTAATCTCTATTTCAAGCTCTGCCTTATCTTTTCTGTAATTTTTAATTCTTTTAAAAAACTCCATGATTAAAGCATCTCGCTTCTCTTCAAGTAAATCATGTCCTTTTTGTGCAAGAATTTTCCTTTTTTTAAGTTTTAAAAGTTCCATTCGAGTGGGACGAACCCCACTCAATATGTTTTTACCCATATGTAATTACCTTAAATTCAACAATCTAATATTTCGAAGGATTATGTGCAGGATGGTATTTTTTAATAAATTCAGGGGAAATTCTTTTAAGTTCGGATTCTGGAAGCATTGACAATAAATCCCATGCAAGATCAAGAGTTTCTTCAATTGATCTCCCCACTGTAAAGTCTTGCTTTACAAATTCAAATTCAAACCTATCAGCAAAATCAAGATATTTTCTATCTATTTCACTTAATGCCTCTGCACCAACTACTGCAACAAGATCTCTTAATTTTCTACCATTTGCATATGCAGAATACATTTGATTATTTACATTACCATGATCTTCTCTTGTGTTTTCTTTTCCAATACCACCTTGCATAAGACGGGAAAGGCATGGAAGAACATCAATTGGAGGGTAAATTCCCCTTCTATAAAGGTCTCTTGAAAGTACAATTTGCCCTTCTGTAATATATCCTGTAAGATCTGGGATTGGGTGTGTAATATCATCATCAGGCATAGTAAGAATTGGAATTTGTGTAATTGAACCCTTCTTTCCTTTGATTTTACCTGCCCTCTCATAAAGAGATGCAAGATCTGTATACATGTAACCTGGGTATCCTCTTCTTCCTGGCACTTCTTCTCTTGCTGCTGCAATTTCTCGCAATGCTTCACAATAATTAGTAAGATCTGTAAGAACAACAAGAATATGCATTCCCTTTTCAAATGCAAGATATTCTGCTGTGGTGAGTGCTAATCTTGGTGTGATAATTCTTTCGATTGCAGGGTCATCTGCGAGATTTAAGAAAATTACCGCATTTTCAAGTGCGCCAGTCTCTTCAAAATCTTTAATGAAAAAGTTTGCTTCTTCATTGGTAATTCCCATTGCCGCAAATACAACCGCAAACTTATCAGATTCGCCCCTAGCTTTTGCTTGTCTTGCTATTTGTGCCGCAAGTAAACTATGTGGAAGACCAGACCCTGAAAATATAGGAAGTTTTTGTCCTCTAACAAGAGTCACCATTCCATCAATTGTAGAAATTCCAGTTTGAATAAAATCTTGTGGAAATTCTCGTGCAATAGGATTGATTGGATAACCATTGACATCAAGTATCTTTTCAGGAATGATTTCGGGACCTCCATCAATTGGCTTTGCAGATCCATTAAATGCCCTTCCAAGCATATCTTCGGATACTGCAATTTTCATTGTTTCGCCTGTAAATAGTACTGAGGTAATATCTGTATCAATATCTCTTGTACCTTCAAATACTTGTACAATAGCTATATCTGTTCTAGCTTCTAACACTTGCCCTCTCCTTCTTTCTCCAGAAGGAAGTTTAATTTCTACCACTTCACCGTATGCTACATCTGATATGCCTTCTACAATTATAAGTGGACCACTTACTTTTCTTACTGTGGTATATTCTCGTGATTTCATAACCATTTTAAGCTCCTTTTATATTTTCAAATTGAGTTGTAAGTTCTTTTTCAATTTCTACATATGCTTTATCAAACTCATCTTCTGGAATTACATTCATTCTCGATAATTTTTCAGTTGCTTTAACTGCATGTATTGATTCAACAGATGCACCATTTTCTAATGCTTTTGTTGCAAGATCTTTATATTTCAACATAAGCGATAGCATTTTATATTGTTTTTCAGGTGAACAGAAAGTATCTACTTCATGGAATGCATTTTGTCTAAGGAAATCTTCTCTTATAATTTTTGCACATTCGAGTGTAATTTGATCTACTTCTGGAAGTGCATCAGGTCCTACAAGTTGCACAATTTCTTCAAGCTCACTTTCTTTTTGAAGTAAATTCATTGCATTACTTCGCATTCTTCCATATTTTTCACCTATTTCAGATTCCCACCATTTTGTTATTTCATCTGCATATAATGAATATGATTGTAACCAATTAATAGATGGAAAATGCCGCTTGTTTGCAAGATTTGCGTCCAATGCCCAAAATACTTTTACAATTCTAAGAGTATTTTGTGTGACAGGTTCAGAGAAATCCCCCCCAGGTGGACTTACTGCACCAATTACAGTAATAGAGCCCACTGAATCTTGATTTCCAATTACTTGTACTCGTCCAGCCCGTTCATAGAATTGTGCTAAACGAGATGAAAGATATGCAGGATATCCTTCTTCACCAGGCATTTCTTCAAGTCTTCCTGAAATTTCACGCATAGCTTCTGCCCATCGTGAAGTTGAATCTGCCATCAATGCAACATCATAACCCATGTCTCTGTAATATTCTGCTATTGCCATTCCAGTATATACGCTCGCATCTCTTGCAGCCACAGGCATATTACTAGTATTTGCAATAAGAATAGTACGATTCATTAAAGGCTCGCCTGTTTTTGGATCTTCAAGTTCTGGGAACTCTCTAAGTACATCAGTCATTTCATTTCCTCGCTCCCCGCATCCAATATACACAATAATGTCTGCATTAGACCATTTTGCTAATAATTGTTGAACAACAGTTTTTCCTGAACCAAATGGTCCTGGAATTGCAGAAGTTCCACCTTTTGGAAGTGTGAATAACATATCAATTACTCTTTGACCTGTAATTAATGGAATGGATGGATTAAGCTTCTTTTGGTATGGTCTTGCATCTCGTACAGGCCATCGTTGAAGCATTGAAATATCTATGGTTTTTCCATCCATGTCTATTTTTACAATAGGTTCTTCAATTGTAAAACTTCCCTTTTGCTCAATACCTACAATCTTTCCAGATATGCCTGGTGGAACCATTACTTTATGAGTGAGTATTTTTGTTTCAGGGACAGTTCCAAGTACATCACCTTGATTTACTATATCTCCTAATTTTGCAGTAGCTGTAAAATCCCATTTCACATCTCTTTCAAGGGCTGCTACTTCAACTCCTCTCTCAATATAGTCTTCGACTTGCTCTTGTATTAATTCAAGTGGTCTTTGAATACCATCATAAATTTTTGAAAGAAGTCCAGGACCTAATTCAACTGATAATGGCATGTTTGTTCTAACAACAGGTTCTCCTGGCATGATACCACCTGTTTCTTCATACACTTGAATTGTTGCTACATCTTCTTCAAGTTTAATAATTTCTCCGACAAGCCTTTCATTTCCAATTTTGACAAGCTCATACATTTTTGCGCCTGTCATGTTGTCTGCCAAGACAACAGGACCTATAATTTTTATTATAACGCCTTGTTTTTCTGTCATATTTACTCCATTTAAATTTTTTTTTATTTAGTACATCTTTGTTAAGAGAATGTATCTTATATATTTATTTATAAAATTTTTCGATTACACATTTATCCATTCTAAATAAATTATATAAACATTTAATAACTTATTTTTAAGAGAATGAGTATATTTTTTATTTTTTATACCTCTATCAAAAATTTACAAATCTCTGATATTTTTGATTGTAACAATAGATTTTACTTTCTTTACCATTTCATTATCTACACTAACTAAAAAAATATCAAATTCTTTTGCAATATTTGCTGCTTCGTTTGCTCTAATTGAATCTATATCTAAAAAATTTATTGTGTTTAGATTTTGCAAATTATTTTTAACCCTTTCAGCGAGAGATGTTGATTTTGTTCTTCTTTTTATTGCTGCAACGACTTCTATTAAAACTATATAAGGCACTATGGTAATAAATTCACCGTCTTTTACCCTTTTAAGTAATCTTTTACAGTTTTCATGATTTTCTTCCTGCTCTCTCAAAGCAGCAACAATAACAGAACTGTCTAATGTAATAATATGTTACCATCTCTTTTCTCTTTGATCTCTTATCTCTCCGATAGCAGTTTCTCCCCTCCATGTCTTTGAAATTTCCTTTGATGCAGACATTAAATCATTCCATGCTTGTTCTGCTTTTTGCTCATCCTTTATATTAAGTTCTATAAATATTTTTTTTATTTGAATTAATTCATGTGTTACACGATTCAAACGCCCTTTTATTTCTATAAGTTCTTTTTGCATTTTCATCATAATTATTCCTACTAAATTTACAAATTAAATTTTTCATTAATATGTAATTTGTAAAAATTGTATCTTTAATACATATTCATTAAAATCAAGTGAAAAAATTTAAGATATTATTTACTCATATAGACATTATAGTTCATATTCAATTAAACACCAATCGCCCTTCTAATTAATGAATCCATAATATCTTCTTTTTCAATTGGACCTGACTTTCCAGATATTTCCATAATTACAGGATATACTTCTTTTCTTTCTTGCAATTTATCTATAAAAGCTCGTGCTTTTTCTGCAAAACTATCTTGAATAATTAACACGCCTATTTCTGCATCTTGTATATATTCAGTAATTGCCGATTTAACTTCTTCTGGTGTTTCCACAATCTTTGATTTTTTAACCCCTGCGAGAGAAAAACCAATTGCCATTTGTTTATCACCGATTATCGCAAACTTCATGCATATACCTCATCGTGTGTGATAAGAATTGATTTTATTGCAGAAGTAGGAACTGATTCTGCAAGTCCAGATAATATTGCTTTAAGATTTCTAATTTCATATTGTTTTGCAACTATAAAATTAATCATAGGTCCAACTCCAAGATTGTGCATAGTGGAAAGATTTAATACAAATTCAAGTAAAAATTTATCAAGTTCAGATTCAAATGGATATGTACTATCTGTTGATTCAAAATCTTGTATTTTTCTTTCAAGACATGCACCATATATCGTATTTTTAAGATTTGAAATCAATTCTACCATAGTTTTAGATTCTGATAGTTCTTTTATACGATCCATTGATATTGATCCACCTGGCAATATATACTTTCCAATAATTAGAGAATCAAAATTATCTTTCTTTGCTCTAAGAAGCATTTTTATATTTGAAATATCCGAATATATTTTAACAAAACTCTTAATTGGATGTGACACATCATCATCTATTTGCCCTACTGATTTTCTAATACAATCGAATGTGAATGTGTCAAGTGCAAGCTCAAAAGGTAGCGTGGATTTAAGTTTTGTATATTCTGAAAATGCGTTAGACAAAACTTCAACATATTGTGTTTTTTGTAACATTAAAATTGCATCTTCTATGCTTTCTGATTCTGCAATATCATCTATAATTCGATCAGATATAACACCCGTTGGAATTAATCTATTTCTAATATCGCTTGCTGAAAGTTTCATCTTTTTTGATTTAAGTGCAATTTTAATTTGTTCGGATTCCAATATTGATAGATACGCGTTAAAAAAGGGCTTTACTTTTTCTGGCGAAGAAGATACAATATTTTCGCACTCATTTACATAAATGGAATTTAATGCTCTTTCAAGTTTTTCAGGATTTTTTATTTCAGATAGGTTAATGTCATATCCAGCATCATTTATTTTATTTGCTGCATCAGTCACACCTTTTGCATCCAAAATTATATTTATTTTATTTGAGTACACAAAAGGCACCCCTATTGCTTTTACTCTTGTATTTGAATATACGAAATAAGAAATATTCATAATTGATTTTGAATAATTCAATATAACAATTATAAATACAGATATTGAAATTGTAAGTGCTATAACAATAGCAATAAATTCTATTGATGTAAGCCCAAAAGATTTAATAAGGTCATCTACATATGGGGATATATACGCCACAATCTAATTCCCTCCATATAAAATTTTTGACACCCCATATCTAATTTCATTCTCTTTACGCCTAATAATTTCTTCAAACGTATTATTTACAAACATTGAATCATCTTTTGATTTGATAATTATGCCACCAATTGAATCGATGTGATTTTTAGATACTTTAATAGACAATAATTTACCAGACATGTTAGAGGCAATTTTTTTAACAATTGGTGCATCTTTTTTATTACATTCCACTATAACATCTGTAAGTTCCATCATATCCATGCCATTTTGGATATATTTCACAAGTATGTCTTCGTATGCGTATGTTGTTGGAATTTCCTTTAATTGTAAAAGTGATTCATTAAAACAGTCAGATATTAACTCACTCTTTGTATCCATAACAATTTTTTTAGAATTCATTCGTGCAACCGATTGTATTCGGTTGCTAAGTGCATCAGATTCAAAATTGCCTTTTAGTAATATCTCGTTGTATATTTCAAGACCTTTTTTTTCAGAATCTTTTTTGATTTCTTTTATTTGATCTATTGTATTAGATTTTATAGATTCTATTTTTTCATTTGCACTTTTTTCAATTTCTTCTATAATTTTATCAACACTCATTAATTTAAATCTCCTTATTATTCATATTTAAATTTCAATTGATTTATCAAAGTAAACCAATTCCTGACATGATTAAGATTGCAACTAATAAACCAAATATTGCAAAAGTTTCAGACATGACAGAGAGAATAAGTCCCCTCCCCATTACAGCTGGATTTCTAATTATGGCACCTATTGCAGAGCTTGCCGTGATTCCTTGCCCAATACCTGACAATCCAGCAAGACCTACTGCAAGTCCACAGCCAATTGCTGCAAATCCAATAGCAACCTCTTCTCTGAGATCTCCATAAAACATACCAGTAAATGCCATAAGTAATATAGCAACTAACAGTCCGTAAATTGCTTGTGTTTCTGGAAGTACAGAGAACACCATACTTCGACCCATTGCTTTACTGTCTTCTGCTGTTGCACCAACACCTGCTGCTGATGCAATTCCTTGTCCAATACCTGATAGACCTGCAAGACCTATTGCAAGACCGCATCCAATTGCCACAAATCCAATTGCTGCATTGTCAATGAACTCTCCCTCAAACATGCCAGTAAATGCCATAAGTAAGATAGCAACTAACAGTCCGTAAATTGCTTGTGTTTCTGGAAGTACAGAGAACACCATACTTCGACCCATTGCATCACTATCTTCAGCTGTTGCACCAATACCTGCTGCCGATGCAATTCCTTGCCCAATAGCAGAAAATCCTGCAAGACCTACTGCAAGACCTGCCCCTATGGATACCAATCCTATTGATACTGGAACATCTGCTAGATTGCCCCCTCCAAGAAATCCTGTAAACATTAATATTAAGATGGCAGTTAAAAGTCCATATATACCTTGTGTTTGCGGAAGTGCCTGAAACACAATTGCTGTACCAAATTTATCTGGATTTTCAGCAATAGCTCCAACACCTGCGGATCCTGTAATACCAACACCAATACCTGAACCAATTGCTGTTAGCCCAATTGCTAAACCTGCTCCAATTGCAGCGAGAACTGCTCCAATGCTAATTTCAATCATAATTTATTATATCCTTATTTTTATTTATATTAGTATATAATTTATAAAAATTATATACTGGGAGAAAAATTTCAATTCCTCGAATTATTTTATTAATATTGTTATATGTTTTATATTATTTTTTGTAGCTCATTCAGAATGAATGAGTTTAAAAAAATCTTTGATTTTTAATAGCATATAATTTATAAAAATTATGTACTAAGAGAAGATTTTATTTTTTCGTGTATCGCCTTATTATTTTAAATGGTGAGAATTCCACTCCTCCTCCAACATAGAATTGTCCGAAAAATTCAACATATTGCAAACGAAGTGAATGTATAAATGCACCAAGTGATTGCAATATAAAATTAAATAAATGTCCAACTATAAAGATGAAAACACCACCAATTATCAGAATAGGATGTACATCAGAAACCATTCGAGTTAAGAAATTTATTGTCATGGCAATTCCACTAGTTGCAAGTGCTAATGCAAGAATTCTTGCGTAAGATAACCAATTACCAAGGTACCCTGTAAGATCAAATGCAGCAAGAGGTCCATTTTTAATAAAAAGAATAGTTGATCCAAATACAACTCCTACTAACGATATATTAACAATCATTGGATCTATTTGTGCCCATCCAAAGAAAACAAGCATCAATATAAATGCAAATGGTTGTATTATAAACCATGCAACAGGACCACATATAATTTCTTTATAATTCTTTCTTTGAATATCTTGGTATGAAGAAATCACAAGCCCAAGATTTAAATGAATCAATCCGATTGCAAGTGAAAGAATAAGAATGATAATAGGATACTCAAGAGGGTCTAAAAATGGAACTTCTATGCCTAATAATGCATAGGGCACATTTTCTATGCCTAAAAATATATCGGGTGCATTTCCAAAATACCCGCCTTGCAATATTCCAAATACAATTGCTGAAAATCCAATTGACATTAAAACAACACTCATATCTTTTGCAGATTTTTCAATTTTTCCAATTCCGCGATAAAGTGCAAATCCAAATACTGCGATGAGAATTCCATATATTGCATCCCCTAACATGAGCCCAAAAAACATTACAATAAGTGGTGCAATAATAAAAGTTGGATCTATTTCGTCATATTTTGGACGACTAAACATCGTTGTTAAAAATTCAAAGGGTTGAAGAATTTTTGGATTGTTGTATTTAATTGGAACTTTTGAAACATCATTAGATGATGGTTTATTAAATTCAACAACTACATGTCCGTCTGTTGCTTGTTCACACAAATTACTAAATTCATTCACATCTTTTGAATCAATCCAACACTCTATTACAGAAACATGATCTGTATTTCCAAAATTAGAAAAACAATCCATTCGGTCCCATTCAATTTCAAGCTCTTCTTTTAAAACTAATAATTTTTCATTCCATTCTTTGTAAAGTGATTCTAATTCATTAACAAGTTTTAATTTTTTTGAATTAAATTCATCAATTTCTGAAGTAAGGATATTAATTGCATCGATTGGATTTGCATCTATTTTACGAATATTTAATTCATTAAAAAGATTGCTTCGTACAATCGTATCTATTTCTTTTGAATTTTCAATTAGCGTTGCAATAACTATGATGTGCTTATTTTCAACAAATTCTTTTAATATAATAAGCTCTTCAATGCCTTCTTGACTGATTGCATTATTAAATTCATCATATTCAGTATTTTCAACAGTACCTGCAACAACATATAAATAATCTGATTTTCCAACAGAAGATAATTTAAAATCAAATTGTGTTAATAATGAAATATTATCTTTTTGAATATTTGCTGCATTAATTGAATCTTCTAATTTAGAAAGATTTTCATTAATTTCAAGTACGACATCTACCTTTTTTAGGGTAGTTTCAATTTCATCAAAAAGTTCAGTATAATTGTCTCTTGATACTTGTGTTCTGTTGATTATACTTGGAAAAAATATACTTTTTAATACCCCATCTTTTTCTACATGCATTTCATTTAATATATTTAATACACGGTCAAGATTCATTTTATATTCAGTACATTTTCCAAGTGCGTTGTGAGATTCCCCAATATTTAAAATCTCATTAAGATTTTCTGTAGATTCTTTTATGTTTGAAATATCTGCAAGTCCAGATTCATGTAGGGCATAAATTAGATTTTCCTGATATTTTTTATGAACTATTATAGATGCGCTATTCATTGATGCTGGAAACATCATTGTAAATCGCCTGCCACTTCTTTTACAATATATCTAACAGCGTCTCCAAATTTTTGCTTAGTATGCATCCGTATAGTTTCTGCCTCTTCATGCCCTTTATTTTTTATAATTTCAGCTTTTTTTAATGCCGTTTGTTCAGCCTTTTCTTTTTTAATTCGAACTATTTCATTTGCTTCTTTTATTTTTTGCGAAATAAATTCATCAGCGTTTTGTTTTTCTAATTTTATTTCATTATTGGCAGATTCCTTGGTTTGCTTTTCCAATTCTATTGCTTTGGATTCCGCCTCTTTAATTTGTTCAATTTCACTTTGAGCCATTTAAAAAAACCCTCTTTATATTTTTTATACTGTTTCGAAATAATACTCATTTTTTTTAAAATCACATTCTTAGAAAAAGAATATGCGTTAATGAGCAAACATCAATTCTCTTTGAGAATTAGCTGTTAAATTTTTCCATCTATATATAATTTTACAAATTACATATGATAAAAAATTTCCGTTTTACATATCCATATATATTATGCATGTTTTAAAAATCTTTTAATTTCGTTTTAATATACACATCAAATTAAAATCTAAAATTTAAAATTATGCATTAAATTCCCTTTTTAACTATGCACCTCAGTTAGAGTATGTTTTAATCATGATGCATATTTATATATCCATCGTATTTAAAATCTTTGCAGTATTGATTTAATATTGGATAACTATAAGGAATAGTTTATTTATATATAAACTTTCGTTTTT
Organism: Methanosarcinales archaeon; assembly: GCA_012329085.1. Next base: position 15,759 of record JAAXQB010000293.1, read on the forward strand.
ATTCACTATATTAGTGTAAAAAAAACAATCGTTCATTATTGATTATGATATATAATTTCAATGCAAAAAATGAAATATTTGCGTAAGTTGATTAAACAAATTGTTGCATTGTAAATGCTGTAGATGCAATGACTTGGTTAGAAGAAATGTCGATGATTAATAAATTTATTTTTGAATTTTCTTTAAATTCCCATTTATCAGCTGAGGTTTTATTTGTGTTGTCCATAGATATGCGACTGTAATAGTTGAATTTGGTCTTTGAGCACTCCTACTATCATACCCATTCAAGTTTAATATTTCACCAACTGACCAATATCCATCTGTTAATAGCATAGAATTTCTCGTGTCGTAATGTTCAATAGTTCCATCTTTCCCATTACTATGGGTATAATCATAGGTGACTATGATAGGGACTTCTCCGCTGTGTCTATATCCATTTCCACTCCAATATGTCTGCCCATGACCTTGCATAATTATCTTGGTTTCATTTAAATAAAGCATATCGCCACTCCTATGTAATAGTTTAACTGAATTATTTTCCAGATTTACACCCATTCCTCCTTCAGAATCATTTACAGATATAATTACATACGGTGGAATGTCAGGAAGTGCAAATCCCCCAACCATTACCATTATTGTGCCAGCAATAACTATTGTTGCTACCACCATTAATACAATTCCAATAATATGGGAAATTGCAATTTCATTCATGTAAAAATATTTATTTTTCATAGATTGAACATATTGTTTTATATTAAAAATAATTTAAATTATCATCCAATTTACATCTATAAATATGTAACAGATATATAGGTATATTTTATGAATAGAATATGTAACAGACATATGAGTATAGTTGATGAATATATTTGTTATTCAATTGATTGAATTTTAATCAAACAATTTAATGCCATAAAACACTTTAAATAGTTTTATAAGTTTATTATCTTTGATTCTAATGCATTAACTATATATAAGTAAAGGTTCATTATAATTATTCAAATTGAAATATTATTTAAACTATGCAATTATCAATATTGTGAAGTAGTACTTATTCTATTTAAGAATGGACTATTATGAATTTCTCTTTACACATAATACAAAAATTTTGCTATTTTATAAAGCACATATTTTTTTAAGGTGTGTGTATTTACAGATTATACATTAACGCTCATTCGTTTTGAATGAACTATCGAAAAATTAAAATTTTCTCTCAGCATTTAATACAGAAATCCGGAGATTTTATAGAACATATTTCTCTTTGAGAAACATGTATTCTACAAATTATATGCTATAAAAAAAAGGAAATATACTTACATGAAGCAACAAGTAGAAGTTAAAACACTTAAAGAAGGCAAATACATGATAATAGATGAAGAGCCATGCATTATAAAAAATTTCTCAAAATCAAAACCGGGAAAACATGGATCTGCAAAAGCAAGAATTGACGCAATTGGAATATTTGACGGTCAAAAAAGATCTTTTGTAGGTTCAGTATCAACAAAAGTATATGCACCACTTGTAGAAAGAAAAAATGCACAAGTTTTATCCATAAATAATAATATTGCACAGCTTATGGATAAAGAAGACTTTTCAATATTTGAACTTACAATTCAAGATGAATATAAAGATAGAGTAAAAGAAGGAGAGGACACATCATACATTACTTCAATGGGTAAATCAAAAATTGATTTACGATAAATTTAAAATATAATTTATTATTTATTAATGTTATGCAAAAAGATTTTTTTATAGCTCGTTTGAAACAAACGATCGTTAGTATATAACTTATAGAATTATATATTGAGGGAAATTTTTAATTTCTCGAATTTATTTTTATTTAATTGCATTCAATATGAATGTGTTTTATCAACATGAATAAGTAATAATGCATAACATTAGTTATCTATATTAGCAGATAATTTATAAAATTATCTGTTAAGAGAAAATTTTAATAGCTCATTTTCGAAGAGGATGGGCGTTTGCTCGTTCGGAAAGCTCATTCGGAAAGCTCATTCGGAAAGCTCATTCGGAAAGCTCATTCGGAAAGCTCATTCGGAAAGCTCATTCGGAAAGCTCATTCGGAA
>JAAXQB010000348.1 GCA_012329085.1 Methanosarcinales archaeon
AACCAAAGTATTTGAAATATTATGATTTCCTGGCAAAATTATTTTTATATTTTCTATTGTTTCAGTTGGTGTTTTTACATCAAAAACTGACATTCCGTTTATTAAACGAATATTTTTTGCTTGAAAATCTGCATTTTTATCAAAGCCATAAGTTATTCCATTTACAAATATTGAATCTTGTTGAAGTGACAAGTCGTAACTAATAAATAATTTATCGCTTACTATTTTTGCAAAATCATTAAATGATTTTTCTAATTCATCTGCTTTTCCATAAATATCTAAATGATCAGCATCAACTGAAGTGATACATGCCATATTTGGACTTAATTGCAAAAATGAACGGTCATATTCGTCAGCTTCTACAACACTTATTTTATCACTACCAAGTATTAAATTAGATTTATAATTTGTTGCTATTCCTCCTAAAAATGAAGTTGCATTTACTCCAGATTCTTTTAAAACATGCCCTAAAATAGTTGATGTTGTTGTTTTACCATGCGTTCCTGCAACTGCAAAACAGAATGTTTCTTTGGTTATTAGACCTAAAATTGCTGCTCGTTTTAGAATTGTAAATCCGTTATTTTTAAAATAATTGTATTCTTTATGTTCTTTTGGAATTGCAGGTGTATAAACAATTAAAGTGTTTTCTTTATCTAAAAATGCAATTGGAATATTTGACACTTCATCTTTAAAGTGAATCTTAATTCCTATATTTTGTAAACTTTCTGTAAGTTGACTTGTGACTTTATCGTAACCAGCAACATCTTTTCCGTTTACGGCAAAATAACGAGCGAGAGCAGACATACCAATTCCTCCGATTCCGATAAAGAATAAGTTATTGTAATTTGATATGTTTGTTTTAGTATTCATTTTTGTTATTGTTATTTCACAGAGATTCACAAAGAACCACAGAGATACACAGAGTTTATTTTATTATTTTTATTACTTCATCAACTATATTTTTTGTTGCATTTGGTAGTGCTAATTTTTTAATATTATTACCTAATTCTTGTTGCCTTTCTTCATCTTCTAACAAACCTGCAAACAGAATTTGAAATCGTTCTAATTCATTTTCTTTAATCATTATTGCAGCATTCTTATCAACAACTGCTTGTGCATTTTTAGTTTGATGATCTTCTGCTACATTTGGACTCGGAATAAAAATAGTTGGTTTACCAACAATACATAACTCTGATATAGAACCTGCTCCTGCTCTACTAATTATAATGTCTGCTGTAGCATAAGTTAAATCCATTTTATCTAAAAACGAATATGTCTGTACTCCTTCTATATCATCATACTTTTTATACTCTTCATAATACAACTTACCTGTCTGCCAGATGATTTGTATGTTTTGTGTAACTAGCCAATTCGCTTGACTTTCAATCAACTTATTGATTGCTCTTGCACCTAAACTACCACCTATTACAAGTAATGTTTTTTTTGTTTTATCTATCTTAAAATACTTTTGCCCTTCTATTCTTTTATTTGTAATAGATAGCAAGTCTTGTCGTACTGGGTTTCCTGTTTTTATAATTTTTGTTTTCGGAAAAAATCGCTCTAAATCATCATAAGCAACACATATTTTAGTTGCTTTTTTACTTAACAACTTATTGGTAATTCCTGGATACGAATTTTGTTCTTGTATTAATGTCGGAATCCCTTTTGCACTTGCTCTCATTAATGTTGGGCCAGACGCAAATCCACCTGTACCAATAACTACATTTGGTTTAAATTTATTAATTATTTTATTTGCTTTCCATAAACTGCTTATTAGTTTAAACGGAAAACTCAAATTTTTTAATGTCAACTTTCTTTGTATTCCACTAATCCAAAGCCCTTTTATTTCGTAACCGTTTTGTGGTACTTTTTCCATTTCCATTCTATCATTTGCACCTACAAATAAAAATTTAGCATCTGGATAACGCATTTTTAATTCGTTTGCGATTGCAATTGCAGGATAGATATGTCCTCCTGTTCCGCCTCCTGATATTAATATGTTAATAGTTTTTCTCATCTTCGGTCTTCCCTAAGGGAAGAAACTAATTAGTTATTTTATACTCTATTATTATTTCTTGTTTAACTGTTTATTCGTTTATTCGTTTATTCAAAATAATTTTCTCAGATTCAAAAAAAATTATCACTTTTCACTTAATGTTACTTTAACCCAAAACCTTATCTACCCAATTGCTTCATGTAATACATCTAACGGATTATCGGTATCTATATTTTTATTTATTTTTGATAAATCTTCTCCTTTTGCAGCGCTTACACTTAATACAATTCCGATGGCAAAACAGGTCATCCAAATTGATGTTCCTCCAGCACTTATTAATGGTAAAGGTTGACCAGTTACTGGAAATAACCCAACAGCAACTGCCATATTTGTTAAGGCTTGGAAAATTATCGGTATTCCGACACCAAGCACTGCTAATGTCCCGAATATTGTTTCGGTTTTTGTGGCTACAATTACTATTCTAAATAATAATAAAAGGTATAAAGTAATTAATGCCAATGCTCCTATTAACCCATATTCTTCTGCAATAATTGCATAAATAAAATCGGATGATGATTGTGGTAAAAAGTTTTTCTGTACACTTTTTCCTGGCCCTTTACCTGTAACTCCTCCTGAATAAACTGCCACTTGTGCCTTATGTGATTGGTAATTTTCTTTACTGTCTTTATCTGAATAGTTATCAATTCTATTAATCCAAGTTTGCACTCTTGAGTTTTTAAAACTATCTGGAAATGCTTTTACGGTCAAGATAAAGAGTAGAATCATTACAATACCTAATCCTGCTATACCTAAAATATATTTTATAGGATAATTACCAAAAAAAGTCAACATAATTACCATTACAAACAAAATGGCCGCTGTTGAAAAATTGGCTGGAAAAATTAAACCCATCACAGCCATTACAGGTAACCATAACGGAACAATACTTTGCTTAAATTCAATATTTTTATCTTTGTTTCTTGCAAAATATCGTGCAACATATATCATTAAAATCACTCCTGCTAATGTTGAAGTTTGAAATTTAAATCCTGTAAATGGAACA
>JAAXQB010000013.1 GCA_012329085.1 Methanosarcinales archaeon
AGCTGGCACTTGATTGAATACTGTTTCTGCTGATTTTATTACATTGCCTTTTGTACTTCCTGCATCAGTATAAATAGCCTGCTCATTCCAGAAAGGCTGTAACTGTTTAAAAACATGTTCAATAACACCTACTGGCGTGGCGATGAACACGCAGTCTGCATCTTTGACAGCAGCTTCAATGTCAAAATAAAATTCATTAATAACACCCAGTTTTTTGGCTGTTTCCAGGTTTTTTATGCCCTGCTGCCGACCAAAAGCGACAATGTGATCGCATAAGCCTTTTGCTCGGGCATCTCTGGCAATCGAACCACCGATCAAACCTGTTCCTATGATGCATATTTTATTAAACATCAGCCAACACTTCTTTTAAAGCATAAATAAAAAAACGATTTTCCTGTTCCGTACCAATGCTGACACGCAGATGTTCAGGCATTTGATAATTTGCAACGGGGCGTACAATAACACCTTTTTTCAAAAGAGCTTCGTATATAGGCATGGAGGGCTGTTGCAAATCAACAGAGACAAAATTACCGGATGAAGGTATCCATGATAAACCTAATTTTGAGAAAGCATCCGTTATGAACTGCATACCCTGATTATTCACTTCAATGGTTTCAGCCAGATATTCTTCATCAGTCAATGCAGCTTCTGCCGCTGCTAAAGCTAAAGCATTATTGTTAAAAGGCTGGCGTACACGATTTAACAGATCGGCCATTTCAACGGATGACAGACTATAACCCACGCGCAAACCTGCCAGACCATAGGCTTTAGAAAAGGTACGGGTAATAATCAGGTTGGGATATTTTTGCAGCCACTTTATTGAATCAGCCCTGTCTTTTTCATCAACAAACTCATAGTAAGCTTCATCCAGTACACACACCACTGTTTCAGGTAATGCGCCGATAAAGCTTGTTAATTCAGTCTCTGTCAGTAAAGTGCCAGTAGGATTATTAGGGTTTGCTATAAATACCAGACGAGTTTTCTTATTCACCCTTTCCAGCATTTCATCTAAATCATGGCCATAATTTAATGCAGGGGCAATATTTGCAGTTGCATTAACCGCTTGAGTAACCAAAGGATAGACAGCAAAAGCATGTTGCGAAAAAATCACTTCAAGATGAGGTGTTAAAAAAGTACGTGCCAGTAGCTCCAGAATCTCATTCGATCCATTACCTAAGGTTATTTGATCTATAGATACATTGAATTTTTTAGCTAAAGCCTGCTTCAAAGCAAAGCCATTTCCATCAGGATAACGAGACAAATCAGGCAACGCATTTTGAATGGCTTGCAGTGCTTTTGTACCTGGCCCTAATGGATTCTCGTTTGAGGCTAATTTTACAATTTCAGTTAAACCTTGCTCTCGTTCTAACTCTCCTATTGGTTTGCCGGGTTTATAGGGGATGAGTTTTTGAACGCCTTGAACAGCTAACTTAGTGATTAAATCTGGATTATTCATTTTGAATCTGACAAAGGATACTGACTTTATACAATGTTATTTATTTTTAGCCTGAAGGATTTGAAGTTTCAAATAAATTTTTTGCTTATAAGCAAAACTAGTATATCTAATAAACTGAAAAAACCTTATTTAAGCCATGCTTTTATTTAAAACTTTGCTATATTTAAAAGTCCGAGTACATAGATTGTTAGCCTTGTTCGACATATTTTTTGATATCTTCTAGGTCTTTGTATAGTGCTTTTTTCATAGAACTATTAACAAAAAAACCCATGCAAGCTGAAATTATTTTCACTATCATTGACTGAGCTTCCGCAGTAAACGACATTTTTAAAATAGTCTTGCTTTCAGTTTCGCTCAAAGATAATTTTGTGATGTACACAGAACCGTGGCTTTCAGCACGGGTGCAATAATATTCATTTACAACAGAATCTGTTATCCACATTGTTTCAGATGCTTCTTTACCAAACATCAACCTTGTTTCTTTCCATCTTAATCCGACGATACCATCTTCGGGTTGGTTTAGAATGCTCAAATCTATGATACTGGAAATCATGTTAGAACAATTTTCGATATCTGTAATCGCAGCCCAAATAATCTGTTTAGGCTTTTCAATATCAATATCGACCACAACTTTCATAAGTTACTCACTAATCATTTATGGAAAGTTAACATTAAGTTCAGTTGACGCAGGCAGATACACAATAAACTTTGCCAACACAGTGAACTTTGAAAAAAAATGCTCTCTGAAACCTAACTGCGCTGCCAGCGGTCAACTGCAATTTTCTGATATGTCTATTTTAACAAAAGAAAAGATATAGACACCAATAAAGCCATTGAAATCCCAATCAATAGCCATGTATATTATCTTCAAATGTAAAAATATAGGGAAATGCAGACCACGATATCAGAGCCATATATATAAAAGCTCCTAAAATAATGTATATAAAAATAAAACTACTTTCCGTATATTTGTTTACCTTCAATAAAATATTTTTTAATGCAATTAAACTGATTTTTACAATAGGATAGCTAATAATAAAATAAAATAAAACAAAAATAACACTATTAACTCTTGCCATTCTTCTTTTAAGAATCCTCGTATATCGTCTCGGTTAAAAACAGCTGTATCTATAATGGAAATTATCGGTGGTATTACCGAAGAAAGAAAATATTTCATAAGGTGGATCTACAATTAAGCATAACATTGTTGATACATGAATTCTAACAATCCGGAAATGAGTATTATCTAACCTTATTTTCACTCAACTAAACACCTTATTCGGCAAATAATCTTGTCTTTTTACTTCACCCTCTTCTTGTCTTACATGTTAATAAAACGGTGTCAAATAACCGATTTAGGATATGAACCTAATATATTCAACAAATCAACATGCTCTTTTAACGACTCTAATGCTCTGGAAATATTGTCATCATCTTTATGTCCATGAATATCTATAAAAAACACATAATCCCATAATCCCTGCTTTGACGGTCTGGATTCTATATATGACATACTGATTCCATATTCAGCGAAAGGCTGAAGAATTTTATGTAACGAGCCTGAATGATTACCCGTAGAGACCAATATTGAAGTTTTATCCAGGCCTGTTGAAACCGGTTCTTGCTGACCAATGATAATAAAACGCGTGGTATTATTCGACTCATCTTCAATATTTTTTTCTAAAATATCAAGTTTGTAGAGTTTAGCTGCAACCTCACCTGCTATTGCCATTTTATTTTGACTTTCTGAGGCTAATCGAGCTGCTTCTGCATTACTGCTGACGGGTGTGAGAATGACATTGGGTAAATGACTATCCAGCCATTTTCTACATTGAGCTAATGATTGTTGGTGCGAAAAAACTTCTTTAATTTCACTGAGTTTTTCTAC
>JAAXQB010000235.1 GCA_012329085.1 Methanosarcinales archaeon
TATCACTTACAGGACCATGTCAAATAAGTTATGGAGTGAATCGATTTGATAAATCGAATATTTATTCATTAGATATTTTATCACCTTATAGAAACCCAAGTGAGAAAAGTGAGGGTGTACAACAAACTACAATAGGAGAGGAATCTCGCGCAGATGATGTTTATTATGTATATGATGTATGTGTTAATATGAATTCTGCAAAAAAACAAGGTATTGATTTAAGTGAAAAAGATATAAGTAAGCTTAAAGACTCATTAAAATATGCTGTTGGCAATGTTACTTCCACTACTATGTTTGGTTGTGAAACTGTGAGTATGATTTGGTTTGAGAATAAAAACGATAAAGTATTTAATAATTTAAATTCACTTGTAAATATAAAATCAGAATCTAACAATGGAGAAATAATTGTAGATTATACAAAAGTGTTAGATTTAATTAAAGATGATATTGATATGAACTCTTTTGAAGATTATAGCATTAAAGTTAAAAATAAAATTTCTTCATGATATTTTTTAAATTGAAGTAATGTATTGCAAAAGGAGATTGATATGAAAACAATATATGATTTTGACAATCAACAAATGAAAGAGAGTCAAACTATGCAAAAGGACAACGCTCGTTCGTTCCGAACGAGCCATCAAAAACTATTAAGATTTAGATTGTATGGAAATTTTGCACATTTTAATCAACCCATTAGCAATCGTTTTAGAAATACCTATTCAATTATACCAAAACCTCAGTTATTAGGAATTCTTGGGTCAATTGCAGGACTTTCAGGATATAAAAATAGTAAAATAATTCCTGAATTTTATCAATTATTGAAAAATCTTAAATTATATATAAAACAAAATAATGCACAAGATAAAAAATTCAATCTGCAATATAATAGCTTGAATAGTTTTTTAAATAATAGACCAGATGCTCCAAGTCCTAATGTTATAATACACGAACAAGTACTTTTTAGACCAAATTATGAAATAGGTATTGTAGTAAATGAAGACAACCTAATACATAAAACCATTATTGAAAAAATACAAAATCATAGTAGCACTTTTCCAATATATTTTGGAAAAAATGAATTTTTTGCAAGTATAGAATATATTTCTTTTGAGGATTGTGAAAAAAATTCAAAAAAAGAATTATTTGAATTTGAAGGAATCTTTCCTTTTGATGAGATAGATGGTGAAAATAATGAACAAATAAAGCTTGAGCTACTTCCAATAGATTTCGATGAAAATCATAAATATAAATATAGATTGATGGCAATACCTCAAAAAAAGTGCACTGTGGCATTAAAAAATCCAACTAATTGTATTGTATCAAAAGAAAATATTTATTATTGCATTTGATAATGGCACTTACTTTTAGAGAATTATTTGAAAAGTTGGATACGCAATTAATTCCGTCAAATAAATATTATTCTGCACATAGACGAAATGATGATTTAGAATTATTGGAAGCTCATTCAAAACTCTGCACTAACTATTTTTTATATATAATTGATGAGTTGGAACTTGAATTTATTTTTGAGGATTTTATTTCTAATATATTTCAGATTAAACAATTGGAAAAAATAAAAGAAATCTTACTGTATGCTATTTATTATCATGATATTGGGAAGATAAATCCCAATTTTCAAAGCGTAAAAGTTCATAAAAAAACATCTCGTTCTTTAAATACAAAACATAGTTTTTTTTCAACACGCGTTTTAATATCATTTCTTTTAAAAAAGTATCCTGATTTTAAAAATGTGATATATATTATTTCTGATATTGTTTCAAATCATCATACAAGGTTGAATGATTATACCATATATGAATATAATGAGAGTAGAGAAGAAAGAAAAATAATTAACAAAATTCTTTCTGTGACTAATACATTAGATATTGAGTTAAATTCTGATGAAAAAAAATCTTTTTATAAAAATATCTCTTCTTGGGGCAAAATGTTTTTATTTGTTAAACTTTTTTATTCACTATTAGTTTTAAGCGATTCATATTCAACAATACATTTTACCCATTCTCTTGATAAAATGTTACCAATGCATACCATTGATATTGATATTAAAGATAAAATGATACAATCGTATGCACGCATTTCATATAATGCAAATATTGAGTGTAATATAAATGAAAATTTAAGAGATGTTAAGGATATAAACAATCTTAGAAGAGAAATGTTGGTTGAATCAAATAGAGAAATGAAAAAACTTTTATTAGATAATAAAAAAATATTTATGCTTTCAATTCCAACAGGTGGCGGAAAAACAAATATTTCAATGAAATTAGCTTTGAATGTGCTTGAACATGATGAGAAAATAAAACGAATATTTTATGTTTTTCCATATATTAATATTATAGAACAAAATTATGATGCCATAGATAAAACATTATTCAATGAATCGTTATTTCTACATACAAAACGAAATATCATAAGTGATATTTATTCTCGTGGATTTGTTGATAAAAATACAAATGATGATTCGAAATTAGATGAAATGATGTTGCTTCGAGATGATAATTTTTTGAATAATTGTGTAAATGTTATAACAAGTGTAAATTTTTTTGAAAGCATTATTAAAAATGGTGGAAATAATCGATATAAAATTGCTAATTTATGTAATTCTGTGGTGATTATTGATGAAATACAAACCATTAGTGATACTAATTTAAGAATTTTTTATGATTTTATTAATGAAACAAGTAAAAACTTAAATATTTATTATATTATTATGAGTGCTACACTTCCAGATTTGAATTATTTTATTGAAGGGGAAACTCAAATTTCTCAAATTATTAGAGATTATAAAAAATATTTTGAACACCCTATTTTTAAGAGAAATGAAATTATTTTTAAGCGAGATATTGAGAGTATTGAAGATATTAAAAGGCTTGTTCTTGAAGAAATTGAAAATAATTATTTAAAAGGGATGGTAAGGGTATTGATAACTTTGAATACAGTTAATACTTCGATAAAAGTATATGATGATTTATCGAATGATGTGGCATTGACAGATTTTTCATTTTATTTGTTGAATAGTACTACACCAAATTTACGAAGAAAGAAAATTATAGAAGAAATTAAAAATAAAAAATATGAACGAATAATCATTGTATCCACTCAATCCATAGAGGCAGGTGTTGATATTGATTGTGATTTTGGAATAAGGGATTTTTGTATATTAGATAGTATAGAGCAAGTATCAGGTAGAATTAATAGGGAATGTGATTTTTTAAAGTCAAAAAATTCAAAACTTTTTGTAATAAATTATAAAGATGAAGAGAGTAAATTATCTGATAGTGAAAAGATATATGGAAGTCAAGAACGATATAAAATCATGATTGATGAATTTAATCACAACGATTTGGAATGTATATTAAAGAAAAAGGAGTTTGATAAATATTATAAAACTTTATCTAAAAATTTAAAAGAAATTGCAAAAGATTCATTTGATCTTATTCATACAGAGATAAGAAAGTTACATTATCAATCAATAAATAAGGAACTTCGCGTAATTGATACTAAATTGGATAAAATTGATATTTTTATATGTGATGAAATTCCAATATGTGATTTGACTGAATATGATTATAAGAAAATAGAGAAATTGATAAAAAATGATGCAATTATATGGGAATTAATGAATGAGTATAAAATTATTCATGAAAACAAGATATTAACTTTCAATATTTATCGTATTTGGAAACATATTTTAAGTTCTACTGATAAATTTAAGGATGCATATCTTAGAAAGAAAATTACAAGTTTATATAATCAGTTTGTTATTTCAATTAACAATATAAAACAAGACAATATAAAACAAGAGGAGACCCAAGATTTGCGTGAATATCTTGAAATGGGTGAGTTTATAAAATGTGATGAAAAGTTTGATAGCATTATCTCAACAGAAAAATTTTTAGAATTTTATTCATTTAAAGATGGTGTAAGAATTGATAAATTAAAGATAGCTATGAATGATATTTCAGATTTTGTTATTATTTAACTATTGGTAAATTTAAATAACGGTTTTTATTTGGAATTTAAAATATGAATCTAACAGGCATAACAATAACGGGCGTTAAAATATCCTATTATTTTATTTGTAAATCTAAATTATGGTTATTTTCCCATAATATTCAGATGGAGCATAATTCCGAAAATGTTAAAATTGGTAAAATCATTAACGAATCAAGTTATGGCAGAGATAAAAAAGATGTGAGGATAGATAATACAATTTGTGTGGATTTTATAAAAAAGCGAGATGGATTGGAAATACATGAGATTAAAAAATCAAAAAAAATGGATGATGCACATAGATGGCAACTTATTTATTATCTCTATTATCTTAATCAAAAAGGTGTTGATGCAATTGGAGTTTTGAATTATCCACTATTAAATAAAAAAGAAATAGTTGAAGCAAGGGACAAAGATTTTGA
>JAAXQB010000210.1 GCA_012329085.1 Methanosarcinales archaeon
ATTAAAGCAAACTGTTTTGAATCTGAATGCCTTGTTTCAGGACATGATCATTGTGAATTTGTAGTTTTAATTGAGAATTGAGTAACTTATTCTTTTTGAATTTATGGATAAATTTTGTCCAATAAATTCAATCTTTTTTTTATAGCACATTCAGAATGAATGTGCGATTGTATATAACTTGTAAATATGTGTTTCTTGGAAAAAGAAATATGTAAACACTCATTTTTTCAAAATGAGTTATAGGACATTCTTGATAGCTCGTTCGGAACGAACGAGCGTTGGAGAAAATCTTGATTTTCGACAGCTCATTTGGAACATTCTGTGCGTTTGCTCATTTGGAACATTCTGTGCGTTTGCTCATTTTTGAAGAGAATCATTCAATTTCGTATTCATCTTTCTTTTCAGCAACTGCCATCATAGGCTTATTTTCAATTGAATACATTACAGATTTATTTTTAGATATATGGTTATCAATAGATTTTTTATTCTTATTGAATTCATGATACATTAAATCAAAAACACAATCTTTTAATTTTGATTTTAGTTTATCATTATCTACTAACTTTCTATAAAATTTCATATTGCTATTAAGTAATCCCGTCATCTCTTGATTAAAATATTTATCAAATATTGCTTTAACATTTTCTTTTGAATTGTATTCCATTCTATTTAAAAGTTCAGTATTTTCTAATAAATTATCTTTTACTCTTTTTAGAAATATTTTATCATTATTATTGAAATCAGTCCCAAATGCGTCATTTAACAATTGAATAATTTTAGATAATTTCACATTAATATCTGCTGCAAATTCTCCAACTCCTGCTGTAATAGGCAACAATTCATCCTCAGATTGCAATTTTAATTCTTTTTCTCCTTTATTTACTATTTTATATGAATCCATATCAACATCCTCTAAAACATTGAATGGCAATGGATTATTTATTGATGGTAATTTTTTAATCAAAAATTTATTAAATAAAAACATTTTTTCTAAATTAATGTCAGAAAAAGGCATCAATTGGGATAAAAATGAATATATGCTTTGGTATCTTTTTAAAGTCTTTTTAAATTCAACTTGGTCTTTTTTAGTCTTATTTTTAAATTCACGAACTTGGGAACTTAAAAGATTGTGAAGTTTTGGTTGCGATGCTTCATTTTTCCATGCTTTTATGAATGCATCTATGTCGGTTTGATCAAATATTTGGTAATCCATTAACTTTTCTTCAAGATCGTATAATTTATGAGGGTCAGTCCCTTCTTTTAAGAAAGTTGTTTCATAGTATGGTTGAAATGCTTTTTGTATAACTTCGGTTTGATTTGCAAAATCCAATATTAAAGTATCATTTTTATTTGGTGGATAAATTCTATTTATTCTACTTAATGTTTGAACGGCTGTAATTCCATTTAATGGCTTATCTACATACATAGTGTGAAGCAGAGGCTGATCAAACCCTGTTTGATATTTATTTGCCACAATTAAAATTTTATATGGTTCTTCACAAAATGCAACTTCAATTGTTTTTCTAACAATTAAATCATTCATATTGTTTTCAGTATATTCTTGCTCATCATGTTTTACCATTCCAGAAAATGCAACAAGTGTTTTTAGAGAATAATTATTTTCTTTTATTAATTTATCAAAAGCTTTTTTATATAATACTGCATGGAGTCTTGAACGGGTTACAACCATTGCCCGCCCTTTATTTTTAATTTTATGACGCGTAGAATTCATAAAATGATTAAGCATAATATCAGTTTTTTGAGCAATTGCATATGGGTGCTTTTCAACAAAATTTCTCAATAACATTTTAGACTTTCTTTCATCATATTCTGGATCGTCAATTACTTTTTTTACAAGTTTAAAATAAGTTGCATAAGTTAAATAATATTTTAACACATCTAATATAAAACCCTCTTCTATTGCCTGTTTCATAGAATATGTATGGAATGGATAAAATTCTCCTTTGTCATTTTGTTTTCCAAACATTTCAAGAGTTTTATTTTTAGGTGTTGCAGTAAAGGCAAAGAAACTCACATTTTTTAAATTTCTATAAGATTCAACTTCCAATAAAATTTCTTCTTCAAGTTCATTTTCAATATCTCTATCCATTGCTTCAGCTTCTTCAAGACTATTTGTTGAAAGAATTTGTCTCATATTTCTTGCCATTGCTCCTGTTTGAGAGGAATGTGCTTCGTCAATAATAACTGCGTAATTTCTTTTAGGCAAATCTTTTACTTCTTCAAGAATATATGGGAATTTATGTAAAGTAGTCACAACAATATTACTTCCTGATTTCATAGCTTCTTTTAGGTCTTTTGATGATTTATTTTCATCAATCACATCCACTATTCCTCTTACTTTTTCTATTGTTTGAACTTGTCTTTGTAGTTGTTTATCTATTACTTTTCTATCTGAAATAACGATAACCATATCATAAATTCTATTATCCAATTCGTTGAATTTATTTATTAATCCATGGGATAGCCATGCAATAGTTTTTGTTTTTCCTGACCCTGCACTATGCTCTATTAAATAATTTTTACTTGGTTTTGCATCTTCTAAAAGTTTATTTACACAATCGAGTTGATGATATCTTGGAAAAATTGGAAATTTTTTATCATTATTTTTTTCAATATAAACAAAATTATTGATTAATTTTGAAAGTTTATTTATTTGTAAAATATCGTTGTATAGGTATGCTGTTTTATAATCGTTTTTAACTTCTGGATTGTCAAGGAATTTATTAAATGGTAAAAATCTTGTTTTCAATCCTTCTAATTTTGTAGCCATAAATACTTTTTCATCACTCATTGCAAAATGAACAAAGCAATTTTTAAATAATTTTTCCCTATAATCTCTATCATTTTTATATTGTTTTATTGCTTGTTCTACGCCTTGCGAAAAAGTATTTTTCAATTCTATTGTAATTATTGGAAGTCCATTGATAAAGAAACTTAAATCTATTCTATTTCCTTTTTCTTTATCTTGATATTCTAATTCATCAATGATTGAAAATATATTTTTTTCAAAATTTTCTGTTAATTCTGGATTTTTCTTGTTGTTTGGTCTTGGGTAAAATATTTGAAAATAACAGCCAACATCCTTAAAGCCATTTCTTAAAATATTGATAGTTCCTTTTTTATCAATTTCTGTTGTTAATCTGTAAAAGAACTTTTGTTCTGCTTTATCTCCATAAACTTTTTGGAATTTTTTCCATGATTTTTCTTGGGTATTTTGAATAAATTTTAAAGTAAGTTCTGGGTCAAGGCAAGTTGCTTTATTATAACAGTTTGTTTTTCTGTGGTGGTATCCTGTGCTAACTAAGTGTGCAATAATATCATTTTGAAATGCTTTTTCTGTTGTGTTAGTTGCCATTTTATTCTAATTCTTTTTTCTTTTTAATGTTTAAATAGTTATCTTTTGATAAAACTTTCTTTCCTGTTTCTTTTTCTAGTTCTAATCTAGCATTTTTAGCTATGGTTCCACCTTTTTTAGATACTTTCTTTAATTGATTAAATCCTTTTGAATCTTGTGTTTGAGTTATTTCAGTAGTAGCTCTTTCGCCAAGCATTGTAAAAATTAGTTCTAAATCAGACATGTGGTCTCTAAGATTGGTTTTTGATTGTTTTGGAAGATTTTTTAGTTTTTTATGTTCTTGAATAGGAATGTTAAAAGTTGCTTTATGAATTTCATTTGTTAAGATTGCAAAATCTTTATGTTCTTTGACCCCTCTTTCTTTCCATTCATCAGTAAGATTTTGTCTTATGGCAATACCTCTAAGTCTTTTATCAACCCAATCTTTAGGATATCCTTTTAATCCATAGTATTCTTTAACCCTATCTTGAGCAATTTCAGGATTTTCAATTTCTTCAATTCTTTCTTGTGCTAATTGTGATAACCATTGTTTAAAAGGTTCAGCCCTTTTTGATGGAATTGATTGAATTATTCTAAAAATGCCTTTTATATTAGCACAATTCATTCGTTGTTTTCCACCAGTTGTTTTGACTTCAAGGGTATGGACAATTTGTCCCCACCCTTCAAAAAGTCCTAAATCTCTCTTTTTTATCTTATTTAAGTAATCTTTAGGATTTTTACTTTCAGTAATAGCATAAACAACATCTTCTATAACATAATACCAATCTTCATTATGCCAAGTTCTTCTTATCCTTTTATCATCAAAAACAACTAGTTTGTTCATACTACAAACCCTCTTACATCAACTTTGCCAGTTACGACATGATTGATTAATGATTTTTTGTATTCTTCCATTAAGGTGATTTTTTCTTGGATTTTTTTGATTGTTTGGTTGATTTTTTTTGTGTGGTAGTCTAGGTGGTTTACTATTTTTGTTTGTTCTTCATTCCTTTTTGGGTAAGTCATTGAAAAATTTAGAAACATTGGAAGTCTTAAACTATCTACGGTTGATTTAGCATTATATTTTAACATTTCTTTTATTAAATTATTTTTAAGATAATAAAAAATATATTTTCCCAAAAGTTCTTTGAAATTAGTAATAACATAAACTCTTTGATGAGCATCAAATTTTCCAACATAATGATGAAAGACCTTTCCAACTCCAACACCATCTCCTGCAGTTAATACTGCTTCACAATTAAAAGTATAAGTGTTAAGTCTCTCAATTGTTTGAGACCTTACAAAAAAAGGATATTTTCCATCAGGAAGATGGTCTTCGGTATTTTTATCGCCTGTTTTAATTTTTGCAATAAATTTTAATTTCTTTACTTCCCACCCTTCAGGTATCTCCCCAATCCAATCAATCCCGCTTTCTTTCATCTTTGCGTTTTTATCAAGTCCTTTTGTTACAACATGATTGATTAATGCAATTCTTTTTTCTTTTAAGAGTTCAATTAATTTCTTGTCTTTTTTGATAGTTTGATTTATTTTTTGGGTTTTCTTGTCAAGGAAAGTTGCTATTGTGGTTTGTTCTTTGTATGTTTCAGGAACGACATGTTTTGCAAATCCTATCAAGTCTTTATTGAATAATTTAGCACCATATATATTTTCAAATCCATTTTCTTCAAAATCTTGTTTTAATATATATTTTAAAAAATTTAAATTAATTTTTTTATTTTGTAAAAAAGATGCAATCGCTTCATTAGTATACAAATCAACATTTGAAAATGAAACATATCCTACACTTAATTTAAAACTAAATAATAATGAGCCTTTTGGTATTTTTTTAACATTCGAGTTAATTATTCCCTCTTTTGAAATCATACTTTTTGTTTCAATTATTAAAGGGTTATTTTTCATATCTGCAATCGAAACCCATAAATTATCTCCGTCATAATATTCTTCTTTACCAGTTGCAGGTGTTCCCCCTATTTCAAACCTCAAATTATCTTTGATTTTTCTTATTTTCCAATCTTCCGGAATCTCTCCAATCCATTGAACTCCTGAATCTTTATATTTTGGATATGATTTGAGTTTCATTCGTTTGGTATTAATAACTTGCTAAACAAAGTTAATGTTGCTCCAATTAAAGTTCCTAGTAAAAATGTGAAGTTTGAACCATCTACCCTATCATTAAATACTAATATTGCAGTTGGAACTATAACTAAAGCAATTATCCCTATAAATATAATCATACCCCATTTAAATTTAGGCTTTTCTATTTTTTGTTGATTTTCTAAATATTTTTCTAAAATGGGCAAACCTTTTTCAAGTAAAATGTGATATACTTTTATTTTTTCCACTTCCACTTCAGAATTTTTTGATTTGCTATCAGTAACTTCATATTCTTTGCACTCTTCTGTGATGTTTTCACTAGTTTTTGTGGATTTTTCGAAATCCTTTTTAATATTAGTTTTACTATTTAATTGCACTGTGTGTTGATTGTTGTTGTCTTCCGGCATTTCCAAACATCCCCCCCTATCAATTCTTAAATCTCCTTAATATACTTTTTAAATATCAGCTTCAATACTTTATAATACCATTGGTAAAACATATTTATAAAATATTGATTAAAAAATTAATTTCATATACAATCTCATTATTTTTCATTATTTAAATTTCATTCTATCACTTCCCAA
>JAAXQB010000145.1 GCA_012329085.1 Methanosarcinales archaeon
ACTAGCTTTTGATGATTCTTTGTGGAATGCAAATAGTTTTCACGATACAAATTATTTGACTTTTAATGTAATTTGATTTTTTCGAAAATATTGGGATTAACACAATTTTTCTTTTTAAATATTAAGGTGCGAAAATTAGCACACTAGGAAAATATTTATAAAGGGATTATCGTTTATTCTATATACTTGTGAGCAACCAAACGAAGTTTAGTTGTGATTGACGAAGACATGCAGAAATAGTACAAACTTTGAGCAAAATTAATTCACGTTGATCCTGCGTGAGATTTCCGCTAGAGGAGTTGGAGTAAGCCATGAAAGTGAATTTGTGTTTACACGAATCGCAGAAGGCTGAGTAACACGTCACTAACCTGCCTTATTGTATGCAATAATCTTGGGAAACTGAGTGTAAAACATATAGTTATTTCAAATTGGAATATTAAAATAATTAAGATAAGATGGGGTGGCGGCTGATTAGGTAGTTGGTGAGGTAATGGCTCACCAAGCCAAAGATCAGTAGGGGTTGTGAGAGCAATGACCTCCAGAAGGACACTGAGATAAGGGTCCTAGCCCTAAGGGGTGCAGCAGGCGCGAAACCTTTACAATGCACGAAAGTGTGATAAGGCAACTCCTTGTGCTTATCTAAAAGATAGGCTTTTTTTATATGTAATGCGTATGAAGAATAAGTGATGGGCAAGACCGGTGCCAGCAGCCGCGGTAATACCGGCGTCACAAGTGGAGATCACGATTACTGGGTCTAAAGTGTTCGTAGCTGGTTGTATAAGTTTCTTGTTAAAGTTCTGTAGCTTAACTCGGAATTGCAAGAAATACTGTACAACTTGAGACCGGAAGAGGTGTAAAGTATGAATTGGGTAGCGGTAAAATGCTATAATCCTTTTCAGACTAACTAAGGCGAAGGCATTACACTAAGACGGATCTGACAGTGAGGAACGAAAGCTAGGGGAGCGAACCGGATTAGATACCCGGGTAGTCCTAGCTGTAAACGCTGCGGGTTACGCTTTGCCAAATCTTTGGGATTTGGCAGGGGGGAAGCGAAGGCATTAAACCCGCCACCTGGGAAGTACAGCCGCAAGGCCGAAACTTAAAGGAATTGCCGGGGGAGTACTACAAGCGGTGCGGCGTGCTGTTTAATTGGATTCTACACCGAACACCTCACCAGGGGCGACAGCAGAATGAAGGTCAGATTAAAGGTTTTACCTAACACGCTGAGAGGTGCTGCATGGCCGCCATAAGCTCGTGCTGCAAGGTGTCCTCTTAAGTGAGGAAACGAGCAAGACCCATACCTATAATTGCTAATCCAGTCGTTGGATGCACCTTATAGGGACTGCCTTGGAAACAAGGAGGAAGGTGTGGGCCATGGCAGGTCTGTATAGCCCGAATCTCCTGGGCTACAAGCGCGCAACAACGAATAGGACAATGGGATGCAACTCCGAAAGGAGAAGCCAATCTCGAAACCTATTCTTAGTTTAGATTGAGGTTTGCAACTCAGCCTCATGACATTGGAATCGCTAGTAACCGGATGTTATCAACGTCCGGTGAATATGTCCATTCTCCTTGGACACACTGCCCGTCAAATCAACCAAGTAGGGTTGAGACAAGGTGCTTTCATTTGGAAGTATCGAGTCTGAGCTCTGTGAGGGGGATTAAGTCGTCACAAGGTATCTGTAGGGGAACCTGCAGATGGATCACCTCCTTTTTTTCAAAATATTAATTATATAAATAAATTTCTAGATAAGTTTTTTTCAATTAGTAAGTTAAATTCTTTATTTATCATTAAAATTATCACAATCTTTAAATAAGAATATATTTTTTTATTTATTATGTCTTTTTATAAGAATTTGTTGTTACAGATTCCGGAAGTTAAATCACCGGAAAAAAAACAAGATTTGAAAACAAGATTATTGTGGACACTGGGTGTATTAATATTATATTTATTCATTGCATCAGTCCCTTTATTTGGAATTCAAGGGGAAATTGCTCAGCAATTACAAAGATTAGAGTTATTATTTGGAGCAAAAATTGGTACTTTATTGACACTAGGAATTGGACCTATAGTTACGGCTTCAATTATGCTTCAGTTGTTTAAAGGGGCAGGAGTTTTAAAATTTGATTTAAATACTGAAGATGGTAAATTTTTATATCATGGAACTCACAAATTACTGACATTTACGTTTATTATTATTCAATCTTATATTTTTGTAAATTTTGGAGGAATTTCTGCAGATCCAACTATTGCAAATAGTTTTGCTTTTGTAGTAACTCAGTTGATACTCGGAGGACTTCTAATATTTTATTTTGATGAAATAATTAAAAAATGGGGATTTGGATCAGGAGTATCTTTATTTATTGCAGCAGGTATAGGAGCGGCAGTTTTCGTACAATTGTTTTCACCATTTACAGCAAGTTCAGAATTTTTTGTTGGGAGTGAAGAGTTACCTATTGGAAAAATATTTTTATTTTTCATATATATTATCCAAAATGACTTTGTAAGTTTATTCAATTTGGTGTTAGTTCCAATTGCAATAACACTCGCATTATTATTTATTATAGTCTTCTTTCAAGCTGTAAATGTTCAAATTCCGTTATCATTTGGAAAAGTTAGAGGTCAAAGCTTTAAATGGCCTCTGAATTTTTTCTATGCGGGAGTAATTCCGGTAATTTTTGTATCGGCTATTTTAGCTAATGTATCTCTAATAGCCGGATTTGTTCAACCAGCTGATCCAGATTCGGCAAGTGCGTTGAGAATTTTTTTATCAGAAAACGTATTTGGACAATTTGATGAAGCTGGAAATCCGATTTCAGGACTTGCTTTTTGGTTAACTCCAGTATTTTTCCTAGGAGCAGGAACAGATTTGACCTCAATTTACACTTATTTACATGCCTTGGTATATATGTCGTTAATGATTGCAGGATCGACTTTATTTGCATATTTATGGGTACAAACAGCAGGTATGGATCCTTATTCTCAGGCAAAACAAATTATTAATTCGGGGTTACAAATTCCAGGGTTTAGAAAGGATGTTCGAATTATTGAGAGATTACTTGAGAGATATATTGGTCCTTTAACAATTATGGGTGGAATTGGAGTTGGAGTTTTAGCATCAGTTGCAGATATGTTCTCAGCATTAACTCAAGGAACAGGAATTTTGTTATTAGTTATGATTGTATATCAATTTTATCAACAATTGGCAAAAGAAAGTATGGAAGATTTCTCATTATTGAGAAAATTAATGAGAAGATAACTCAAATTCTTTATTTTTAGTAAAATTTATATTTCTTGATTTTATATTTTAGTTATGGATTTAATTTTTAGAGAAGCAATTTTATCTGATATAGATGAAATTGTTAAAGTTAGAAAAGAAGGAATAGACAATGGTTTTTGGACTTATACAAGAAGTGATGTTTATACCAATCAGATGTTGAGTAATTTAAAAGAAGACTTTGAACAAGAAACATTCATTTTTTAGCAATTTTTGCTCTAATTTTTTTAAGAGCTATTAATGCATCTCTTTCTTGTTCTTCTAGCATC
>JAAXQB010000046.1 GCA_012329085.1 Methanosarcinales archaeon
CCAATATTATGGAAGAGCTTGAAGAAACAAAGAAGAGAAGAAGAGGGGTAGAAGATGTACCGCCTTTTACGGTCTTTACTAGGGAAGCGGCGGTGGTTATGTTTGGCAATATAATGCTTTTGCTTCAGGTAATGATTTTTGGCATTGCTTCTATTGCCATTGTTGTGAGCGCTATTGGGATAATGAATACAATGTATACTTCGGTCCGGGAACGAACAAAAGAGATAGGAATTATCAAGGCGGTTGGCGCAAAAAATAACGACATTACTAAAATCTTTCTAATAGAATCAGGGATTATTGGTTTAATCGGCGGAGTTGGCGGGGTTATTCTCGGTTTAGGTCTGGCGCAATTAGTGGAACTTTACCTTCAAATTCACCCGGTGTTTGTGTTAGAAGCAGTTGTTTCGCCAACTCTTATAATTTTCGCTTTGCTTTTTTCCTTTTTACTTGGCAGTTTCTCAGGATATTTCCCAGCTAAAAGAGCAGCCAAACTTAATCCTGTTGACACTTTGAGATATGAGTAGTAAGATATAAAGTAACATTATGCTTAATTTCAAAAAATATAAATTATTGTTTTTCCTTTTTTTGATTGTTTTTGGTTTGGTTTTGTTGGTTCAGCAGTATGAAACTAAAGCTCAGGATAATCTTCAATCGCCTTTAGTTATTGTTTCTGAAATTGACGGAGAGATTAAAGCAGGCACTCATCAATACTTAGAAAGAGTGATTAATATAGCAGAAGAATATCATGCTGATTATTTAGTGATTAAATTAGAAACACCTGGCGGACTCTTAAAGCCAACCCAAAACATTGTTCGTTTAATCTTAGATACACCAATAACTACTATTGTTTTTGTCCATAAAAGGGGTGGTTGGGCGTATTCAGCTGGCACTTTTATTCTATTAGCTGGAGATTATGCTATTGTTCATCCTGAGGCCTCTATTGGGGCTGCTCAGCCAGTGGTAGTTGGAGCTGATGATGTGGCAGTTGAAAAAATGATTGAAGGTATGGCAAGTTGGATTAGAACTTTAGCTGAGACTCATCAGAGGAATCCAGATATAGCAGAAAAGTTTGTTAGAGAAAATTTAACCCTTAGTGGTCAAAGAGCAAAGGAGCTTGGTGTGATTGATAAAACCGCGGAAAATTTAGATGAACTTTTTTTAAAACTTAATATAATTGAGCCACAGATAAAGATAATTGAGTTAACTCTACTTGAGAGATTTTTTAATTTTCTTTCCCATCCTTTTTTAATTTCTTTACTCTTGACTATTGGTGGTTTAGGAATTTTTATGGCTATCCGAACTGGAGAATTTGAAGTGACTGGTATTATTGGGATTATTGCCCTTTTAATTGGTCTTTGGGGAATGGGAGTTATTGAGTGGAGTTTCTTGGGAATTATCTTAATTTTAATTGGTGTTTTTCTTTTAGTGATGGAGGTTTTTGTTGAACCTGGTTTTGGTATTTTAGGTATTGGAGGGGTAGCAACAATTATTTTAGGAACTTTTATGTTTGAGGCAGAGCCATTTTTATCTCCTGAACTTTTTGATAAAGCAACAATGGTTATTTTAGGCGCGGGCTTGGCTCTTTGTCTATTTTTTGTTATTATGGGAAAGGCAGTGGCAAAATCTTTAAAATCAAAACCAAATACTGGCTCTGAAGCATTGATTGGGCTTGAAGCAAAAGTGACTAAAGATTTGAAACCAATAGGGCAAGTTGAGGTTAATCAAGAATACTGGTCAGCTAAGAGTTTAGATGGGAAAATGATTCCCAAAAAATCAAAGGTCGAAATAATAAAAGTTAAGGGAAATACCCTTATTGTTAAGACAAAAAAATAAAAATATGATAGATTTACTTTTTACTTTGCCAGGAATAATAATTATTCTTTTAATTATTTTGCCGATGGCAATAAAGATTACCAGGGAATACGAAAGGGGATTAGTTTTTCGCTTAGGAAGATTTGCTGGAACAAGAGGACCAGGATTATTTTTAATAATTCCTATTATTGATAAGATAGTTAGGATTGACCTCAGGATAATTACTCTTGATGTTCCATCTCAAGAAGTGATTACTAAAGATAATATCCCAATTACTGTTGATGCTGTTTTGTATTTCAAAATTTCAGATCCGCAGAAAGCAACCATTGAAGTGGAAAATTATATGATGGCTACTTCTCAAAATTCTCAAACCTCTTTGCGGGGAGTGGTTGGTTCTTCAAGCTTAGATGAGCTTTTATCTGAACGAGAAAAGATTAATCAAAAGCTCCATGAAATTATTGACCGAGCTACAGATCCTTGGGGAATTAAAGTAACAGCGGTTGAAATAAAGCATGTTGAAATTCCTAAAGACATGCAAAGGGCTATTGCTAAACAGGCAGAAGCAGAAAGGCAAAAAAGAGCTAAAATTATTTTAGCTGAAGGTGAATATTTAGCGGCTAAAAAATTAAAAGAGGCAGGAGAGGTTTTGGGAGCTGATCCAATTACCTTAAGATATCTTGAAACCTTAACTGATGCTGCTAAAGAGCCAAATACAACAATTTTATTTCCAGTTGAATTGTTCGGAATATTTCAGAAAATTAAAAAAGCAACGAAAACAGATTATTAGATAAAGAATAATTAGACAGAAAACAACTCGCTGTAGTGTGTGCAGAGAGTTGTTTTCTTTTATTTATTCTAATAAAAGTTAGTCGTTGTGTTAAAAAAGTGACCAATTTAGATTAATATGGTAAAATTATTAAAGTGAAGTTATTAAAATAATTAAATATAAATTATGTCAGAAAAATTAGATTTTTACCTAACTCTTTCTTTTCTTTTTATAGTAATTTATTTTTTTACTGTAAATTCCTGATTTTTTCTGGAAAGAAAAAATCTGCGAAGGTGAAACCTTCGCAGATTTTATTTAGTTAGGGAATATTTTTCAATAGATTATTGTTATTGTAGAACAGCACCAATAAATTCAGGGTAATTTTGAATAAATTTTTCAGATTGCATTGGTTTTTCGCCTTCAATTTGTAAGCTTTTGATGAGGAGAAAATCATTACCACATTGGATACAAATTTCATTTTGAGGGCATATCAAGACCTTACCAATTGGATAAGTTATTTTATTAGGCGAAAGAAAAGTTTTTACTTCAATAGTCTTTATTTTTATAAGTTGTTTATCATCTTTCAACCAATAACTAAAATATTCTATTTCAGAAGTGTTGTTCTTGATTTTTTGTTCAATATCATCTGCTGATTCTGTCCAAATAATTTGGAATGGATCTAATTTATTTTTTGTCATATTATTGAAGTGTTTTATTTAATTATTTTCCACTCTATTTCTTTTTCTTCTCCAGCGAATTCTAACCATTCTCCGTATCTATCAATTATATACCATTTTTTTTGAGTTTTTGACCAAACCATTGGCTCTTCATTGTAAAAAGGTTTTTTAATTATTTCTTTAGGTTTTAATCGGTCTAATTCCAGCCATTTTTTAAAAACTGTTTCAATAGCATAATCCAAATTTCTTGAATTTGCCCAATCAGCTACTTTGGTAATTGCTTTTTTTGCTTTTTCAACTGAACCAGCCAATTCTAAAAGCTGTTTTGCTGGTTTAGTAAATCTAGAATAAACTATTTTTTTCTTTTTAGCATTTTTTTTGAGTTGATGCAAGTTTAAGCCCTTTGTTTCAAAATAATGGGTTATGATTTGACGGATAGCTGTTTCTTTTTTTAATTCCTCATGATATTTAATTTTTCCATTTTTTAAATATTCTTCAATTTTTTTAGCAATACTTTTACCTATATTAGGAATTTTTTCTAAGCCCTTAATCCCTTGTTTTTTATAAATAACAGCGATGTCTTGTTTTAGATTTTCTAAAATTAAACTAGCTTTTTCATATGCTTTTGGCTTAAAAGCTATTCCCTTGATTTCTAATAATTCCTTTATTTCAAAGAGTATTTTACTAATTTTTTTATTTATTATTTTTGACATATTATTTTTAAATTTATTATCTTGATTGAATTTTAGCATAATATCTGCTATATTGGAATAAAGAATAAAGAGCAGATAAATATTATGATAAAAAGAGCATTCATTGCCATACCATTACCAGAGGATATAAAAAATCAAATAGTTTCTTTTCAAAAGAAAACATTGGGCTTGCCTATTAATTGGACTAAAAAAGAGAATCTTCACATCACTTTACTTTTCTTAGGTTATTTGAATGAAGACCAGCTTTCAGATACAATTGAAGCTTTTGAAGAAATTATTTCTTATCATAGTTTGTTTTCTATTACTTTAAGCAAATATTGTTATGGTCCTCCTAATAAAAAGCTACCTCGAATGGTTTGGATAGAAATAGCAGAAAATCCTAAACTTTTATCTTTGCAAAATGACTTAAAGGAAAGTTTGTTTTCTTTACCATCTTTTCAATATAAAGAAAAGCAAAATAGAGAATATTCATCTCATATTACTTTGGGGAGAATTAGGCGATTGGAATTTGCTAAATTAGCGTCAGAACAAAGGCCAAATATAGACGAAGATTGTTCCTTAGTTTTTTCAGCAAATTCAGTTGCGATTATGGAAAGTCAGTTAAAAAAAACAGGAGCTGAATATACAATTCTTAAAACTTGTAATTTAAAACATGAAACATAATGTTTCAAGTTTCAAGTTTCATAATTCATGAAGGTTTACCTCATCGGCATTGGCGGCATTGGTGTATCAGCCATTGCGCAATATTATTTGAGTCGGGGTTGGCAAGTTTCCGGCTCTGACTTGGAAGATTCTGAAATTTTGCAGCTCCTCAAAGGAAAGGGAGCCAAAGTTTATGTTGGTAAACAAAAAAAAGAAAATATAGCGAAAGATATAGATTTAGTAATTTACAGCTCAGCAGTTCAGTCAGATAATCCAGAAATGAAAGTAGCGGAAAAACTAGGAATTAAATGTTTAAGTTATTCTGAGGCGCTTGGCAAATTAACAAAAGAATATTTTACTATTGCGATTACTGGCACTCATGGCAAAAGTACAGCTACAACAATGCTTAGTTTGCTATTGATTAAAGCTGGTTTAGACCCGACTGTAATTGTTGGTACAAAAGTTAAAGAACTTGGAAATAGTAATTTTAGAATAGGAGAGAGTAGATATTTAATAATTGAGGCCTGTGAACATAAAGAGTCGTTTTTAAATTATTTTCCTGATATTGCAGTAATTACTAATATTGAGCCAGATCATTTGGATTATTTTAAGAATTTCAATAATGTCAAAAAAGCGTTTACTAAATTTGCTAAGAAACTAAAAAAAGGAGGAGTATTAATTACAGAAAATGAGTATAAAAATTCAAAAGATGCAGAAAAATTAAAAAAGATTTTGAAAGTACCAGGAGAATATAATATTAATAACGCTTTGGCTGTCTTAGCTGTTGCTCGAGCATTAAAAATTCCTGACAATATCTCTTTTAAAGCATTGTCAGAATATCGTGATTGTTGGCGTCGCTTTGAAATCAAGGAGTTTCAAATTTCAAATTTCAAATTTCAAATTATAAGCGACTATGCTCATCATCCAACAGAAATAAAAGCTACTTTAAAAGCAGTGAGAGAAAAATATCCAAACAAGAAAATTTTGTGTGTTTTTCAGCCTCATC
>JAAXQB010000031.1 GCA_012329085.1 Methanosarcinales archaeon
ATGTTGATAAAGTTCTTTAATGGCTCATTTGAAATGCACATTTTCTTTGAAAATGTGCTATCTAAATTCTTTGATTTTTGATAGCCTATTTGGAACAAATGGGCGTATATTGGATTTTAGCGAGATAATTTAGTTAAAACTTACAAAATTTAAAGAATTTACAAAATTTATAAATTTATTTTGCTATTTTCGTCAAGGGTGCGGAACATAAATTAGAGTTATATTTATGCAATATTTATGCATGAGAACTTATTGATGTGAATGTAAATTTTATAATAATTGTAAATCATATGGAATATTATACAAAAATTAAATAATACTTGATAAATTTATTAAAATATAAGGAGAAAATAAAATGAAAAATAATAAAAATAAATGGAAAATATTCTCTGTGGCACTATCATTAATTTTAATTATAGTACTTACTTCTGGATGCTTAACAGCAGATCAAGAAGAACAGCCTCATCAACAGCAAGAAACAATTCCAGACCAAGAAGAACAGCCGCAAACACCAGAATTAATTCCAAAGCTAACAATCATTGGACCTCCTGGACCGCCATCGATACCCCTTGTATATATGGTTGAAAATGATAGATTATCTCATATTGCAGAAGAAACAGAATTAGTAATATGGAAAAATCTTGATCAGCTTCGAGCCATCATTGCTGGACAAGAAGGCGATTTTGCAATAATGCCATCCAATATTGCTGCCATGTTTTATAATAAAGAGATGGATATACAGCTTATTGATATTTCAGTTTGGAGCGTATTTGATATATTAAGTTCAGATCCTACTGTAGAATCCATGGAAGATCTCAAAGGTGATAGAATTGCCATACCATTTGAAGGTGGAGTGCCAGATATATTATTTAGATATATTTCTGAAAGACAAGGTATTGATATTACTAAAGACATGGAAATATATTATGTCACAAATCCAGCACATTCAGCACGAATGTTGATAGAAGGTAAAGTTGATCATGCATTATCATTGGAACCATTGACCACAACAGTTCTTTTAAAAGAAGAAGGTAGATTTCATCGAGTAATTGATTTATCTGAGGAGTGGCAAAATGTAGTTGGCGGAGAAGTGAGAACGCCAATAGCAGGAACAGTGGCACTTCCATCAATGCAGAAAAATCCTGAAGCAATTCGAGAATTCCAAAAGGAGTTTGAATTGGCAATTGCATGGATGATAGAAAATCCGGATGAAGCTGGAATTATCTCTGAAAAAAGATTGGGTTTTAATCCAACTGCTGTATCTAAATCCATTGCAAATACTGAATGGGAGTTTGTCACAGCAAGAGATGCAAGAGATGATTTGGAAGCCTTTTTTGGCATAATGTATAATTTTTCACCAAAAACTGTTGGAGGAAAAATGCCTGATGATGGATTTTACCATGAGGGTTTCTAATTACATATAATTTATAAAATTATATGCATATAGTAAAAAATAAATATAGAGAACTAAAGTTAAAAATATACAAATTTATTTATCAGAATACCAAATATATTTAATGATAATGGTGCTTGTAATATTTTACGGCATTATATTTATTGCAGCACTATAATTATAATTATACAAAAAATTATTTTCAATAGTTATAGATTTTAAAAAATAGGGCATATAAATCATAACAACGATTGATAAATTTATTAAAATATAAGGGGAAACGAAAATGAAAAACGATATGAATAGCAAGAATAAAAGTAATAAGAATAAATAGAAAATAATTCCTATGGCATTGGTATTAATTTTAATGATTGTGTTTATTTCTGGATGCTTAACAGCAGACCAAGAAGAGCAGCCTCAGCAACAGCAAGAAATAATTCCAAACCAAGAACAGCTGCAAACGCCAGAATTAATTCCAAAATTAACTATCATGGGTCCACCGGGTCCATTGTCTGTGCCACTTGCGTATATGGTCGAGAATGATAAATTAGCTCATATTGCAGAAGAAACAGATTTGATAATATGGAAAAATCTTGATCAACTTCGTGTTATTATCGCTGGACAAGAAGGGGATTTTGTAATAATGCCATCCAATCTTGCAGCTATGTTTTATAATAAAGAGATGGGCGTACAACTTCTTGATATCTCAATATGGAATGCTTTTCACATAATAAGCTCCAATCCTGACATAGATTCAATTGAAGACCTTAAAGGTGAAACAATAGCAATGCCACATAAAGGAGGTATGCCAGATATAATATTTAGATACATCTCTGAAAGACAAGGTATTGATGTAGATACTGATTTAACAATTAATTATGCAATCAATCCTGCACATGCAGCACGATTGTTAATGGAAGGTAATGTCAATCATGCATTTATACCAGAACCATTAGCTACTACTGCCATCATGAGGGGAAAAGGTCGATTTCATCGTGTAATTGATGTGTCTAAAGAGTGGAAAAATGTGACAGAAGGGGGAGCAAGAACTCCGATGGCAGGAACAGTAGCTTTACCCGCAATGCAAAACAATCCCGAGGCAATTAAAGCATTCCAATCTGAATTTAGATTGGCAATTGATTGGATGTTAGAAAATCCAAATTGTGCTGGCATTCTTGCTGAAGAAAAATTAGGTTTTAATGCAACGGCTGTATCAAAATCTACTGCAAACATCGAGTGGGAATTTGTCACAGCAAAAAATGCCAGAGAGGATTTGGAAGTCTTTTTTGGCATAATGCATAATTTTTCACCAAAATCTATTGGAGGAAAAATACTGGGTGATGGATTCTTCCATGAAGGAGTCTAATACAAAATACAATAATATCATATTTAAAAATATAAATGGAGCGTAATAAAACATGACAAAACATACAGAAAATAAGGGCACGCCAAAAATTGTTGGTAAAATTGCATTGAATGATATAGCAGAGTATCAAGACAACTCTGTTGTAAGTCGAACAATAATTGACAAAAGTGCAGGCACAGTAACCTTTTTTACCTTTGATAGTGGAGAAGGATTAAGCGAACATACAGCACCATTCGATGCATTAGTATATATTGTTGATGGTGAAGCAGAAATTACAATCTCAGGAGAATTGTTTTCTATGGAAAAGGGGGAAATGATTATAATGCCTGCCAATGAACCGCACGCTTTGAAAGCTATAAAAAGATTTAAAATGCTTTTAACAATGATTCGTCCAATAGAAGAATCAATAATCCAAGTTGAACATAAAAGTGAATGTTCAATATAATTTTAGTAAAATTAGAATTATACATGATATTTAGATGAAATAAAGCATGTGTATTAATATTGTGAAAAATTATTATGGAAGATTCTGCAGTTCAGTCATTACAATATAATCGCAAAGTGGTCTATTATGTAATAGGCATTTTGTGTCTTGTAGGGGTGTGGCATTTACTTTCAATGATATATCGCGAGGTTATAGTTCCATCTCCAATGGTAACCATATTTACACTATGGGGTCTTATTATAGAGGGAGATTTGTGGACACATCTTTGGATTAGTTTAAAGCGTTTAATAAGTGGGTTATTTCTGGGTAGTTTAGTTGGATTGGGCTTAGGTGTTGGAGCAGGATTAAATCAAAAATTACAAGCATTGTTAGAACCTGCACGATGGGCAGTTATGACAATTCCTCCTGTGGTTATCGCAGTTATTGGCATGCTATGGTTTGGTATTGGGGCTACTAATGTTATATTTATGGCAGCAATTATTGTAGTGCCCTTCACCTATGTAAGTGCGTTAGAGGGTATTTTATCTATAGATAAAAAGCTTATTGAAATGGCAGATGTTTTTAAAGTTCCTCCAAAAATGCTGTTAAAGGAGATATATTTTCCAGGGATTGGATCTGCAATCATGGCAGGGCTTACTTTAGCGGCAGGTATTGGAGTTAGAGGGACAATTTTAGCAGAATTTATGGGGGCACATGATGGAATTGGGCACAAACTTTCTTCCTCGTGGGTGCATCTTAATACGCCAGAACTTTTTGCATGGATTATTGTATGCTTTATTTTACTTGGAATATTAGAATATGGAATTTTAAAACCAATTAGAACTCATCTTATGAAATGGAAAAAAGGAGTGCAAATAACAAAATGATAAGCAAAATGATAAAATTTTCTAAAGTGACCAAATCTTTTAATGGACAAAAGATATTAGATGATTTATCGTTTGAAGTAAAGCAAGGCGAAACCATTGGTATTTTGGGACAATCTGGAGTGGGGAAAACTACTATTTTGAAGCTTATTACAAATACTATACAACCAGATTCTGGCACAATAGAAATTGTAAGTCCGAAAATAGGGTATGTATTCCAAGAACCAAGACTTTTGCCTTGGAGAACTTTAATTGAAAATATATCTCTTGTTCTTATGGTGAATGGAATGTCTAAAAAAGAAGCCAATAAAATATCTATTGGCTGGATTGAAAGATTGGAGCTTAATGGATTTGAAAATCATTATCCATCTCAACTTAGTGGAGGTATGGCACAACGCGTATCCATAGCAAGAGCATTTGCGATAGAGCCAAAAATATTGATAATGGATGAGCCGTTTAGTAACCTTGATATGAAGCTCAAAGGAAATCTTTTGACTATGGTGGAAGAGATGATTCAAGAATATCAAACTACTGTTGTTTATGTTACTCATGACCTTTTGGAAGCTGTAAGAATTTCCCATAGACTTTTTAGACTTATACCGGGTGGAATTATGCAAGAAATTGATTTTGATGAGAGGGAAGCTATTATTAAGAGTTTTATTTCAGGTCGAATTAAAAATGCTTTACGAAAAGATAAAAGTTTATATAAAAAAGATTCTGCGTTTTCAAAAGTTACCAATGATGTTAATAATAATTCAATGACTAATGAAATTAAAATGAATGCGTGTAAAGAGGATTTGTTTAGGTGAAATTTATCACTGTTGCAGGTCCTCCTTCTTCTGGTAAGACTTCAGTCCTTATTCACACCATAAAACAATTATTGAATGATGGTGTTATGGTTGTTGTTGGTAAGATTGATTGCTTGGAAACATCTGATGGAAATCGATATCGAAGTATAGGGGTGCCTGTGGTAATAGGATTAGCAGACGACCTTTGCCCAGATTATTATTATGTGTCTAATTTAGAAGAAATTGTAATATGGGCAAAGAAAGAGCAAGCCGATATTGCTATCGTGGAAACAGCAGGACTCTGTCATAGATGTGCCCCAGCAATAGAAGGTTGTCCATCCATTGCCGTAGTTAATCACCTAAGTGGTATTGACACTCCAAGAAAAATAGGTCCAATGCTCTCTACTGCTGATTTGATTATACTTACCAAGGGAGATATAGTTTCGCAAGCAGAACGAGAAGTTTTTCGTCAAAAGGTAAGGATGGTAAATCCAACAGCAGAGATTCAAGAGGTTAATGGTTTGACTGGAAAAGGGTCTGCGAGAATTAAATCAATAATGGTTGGTTGTCAGATAGAAGTACTTCATTTTATATATTAGAAAAGTCATATATAAAGTGTCTAAAATGGATAAAAAACTATTAATCCTAAAGAGGATAAAAGTAAGAGAATTACATAAGAAAGGTTGGAGCAATCGTAGAATATCTTGTCTTATGTCCTCTAGTACAAAGAGTATTAGTAAATGGTTAAAAATAGATGAAGATGAAATAGAAGTTGATCAAAGAGGTTGGAAGAAAGGTATACAACGCTCATTCGTTCAATCATGAGCTCTCGGAAATATACAATAAATGTAAAAGAACAAATTAAAAAAATAAGAAAAGATTTGGAAAAAGAAAATAGTTATTTTATTGGATCAACTGTTGTCAAAGCAAATTACGAAAAGCAAACTGGTGAAACAGTTTCATTATCATTTGTAGATAGAGTGTTAAAAGA
>JAAXQB010000103.1 GCA_012329085.1 Methanosarcinales archaeon
CAGAAGATCGCATAAAAAAACTGTCTACTTTTACTTGACCACTCCACTTTATTGAGGATTTCAAATGAGTCTATTGCGTTCATTTTCAATGGTATCACAGAGCCTCTAAATTATCGGGAGTATTATGTTTCGATAGAACTGATAAAAAAAGGTCACTCAGTGATTTGGATCAATTTAAAAAAGGAATTATGTGAGATTGACTCTAATTTCAAGATCATTAATTTAAGTTTCAATGAGGAGGATACGAAATTATCAGTCATCAAAGTTGCGTTATTGTTGAAAAAAGAACAGGTTGATGTAGTATGGATTTCAGGATGGAGAAATCGATATTTCAAATATCTGTTGTATGAAATCGTTATATTTAAGTTGTTTATGTTGAAAGTGGTTTATGACACCATCGACCCTATTTTTGAATATATGGAAGCGTCTGAATATTCTTCAAAGCTTGAAACAGCAATAATTAAAACCGTTTTGAATATTGTCTACAGAATGACCGATTTGTCGCTAGTTGTTACGCCGCAACTGAAGAAACTTATGGTTAGAAATGGTGCTCCTGAAAAAAAGTTGAAAGTTGTAAATTTTGGCACAAACAACTTCTCAAACTCTGTTTCGACGAATTTCGAATTATTTAAGAAGCGTGATGTACTTTTTGTTATTGGGTGGCTAGGCTCAATGAGCAAGGCTAAAGGGATTGAAAAAAACTTATTGCCGACAATACAGCTTGTCAGCAAATTTTCTGACGATATTAGTTTTCTTATAGCTGGACAGGGACCTTTATTTGGCCAATTTGAGAGGTTAAAAAAAGAGGTAGGTGATCGGTTAATTTTGCTTGGTCGCTTAAACTACAATTTAATGCCTTCCTTCACTAAATCATTACATATATATGTGATTCCCCTGAATAGTGATAATGAATTTTCTAATAGCGTGTACCGATAAAACTCTTCGATGCGTTAATTATGGGGATACCTGTGGTTATAACGGAGACTGAAGCAACTATAGCTTTTCAAAAAAAATTTCGGACTATAGTTTTGGCTAAAGATGACCCTACCAGTTTTTTTGAAAAAATTATGTGGGTAAAAGAAAACTATGAGTCAATCAAGGATGAGACCAGAAAATCAATACCGGCAGCACTTGAACTTACACAAGAAAGAATATCAGTAAAGATAGTGGAACTTATTGATATTTAACTGTATGTTGGATCCTTAGTTTGTGATATGAGTGATTGGGGTAGGCACAGTACATTAGAGACTGAACATCCAAGCACTCACCAATGGCTTCATTCATCTTATGAATAAACAGCAACTGATTACACCTGATATAATAAAAGGAATCGCCATAATCTGGGTGGTTGCCTTTCATGTATGTACTGATTTCCAAAGTATATACTGTAGCGACAACTCCCTGCCCGGAGATTTTTTCTGGCGGATTATAACGCACGGGGCAATAGGAGTTGACCTTTTCGTAATTATATCCGGGTTCCTACTCTGCCGCTCCTGTTTAAATAAAAAAGAAATACCTTGGAAAAGATTTCTTTTAAAACGGTGTTTACGAATTTTCCCTCTTTATCTGGCTGCCATGGCATCAGTTTTAATACTTCAAAATGCCATAGGCGAAGGGGAGTCATTATCAGTTATTTCAGTTTTAGTCCATGCTATAGGCTTACATGGACTGACCCCATATATATTTGATTTGCAGGGAGCATGGTGGTTTATAACTCTTATCCTTCAACTTTATATTATATTCCCTTTTATATGGTATCTTTTAAACAGATTTTCAATGATATCCGTTATGGTTTTCTCTTTACTCTTAACCGTAGTTGCCAGGTTTGTCCCTTTTGCAAATATCGACACCAACTACAGTGTATTTGCTTTTTCCTCTGTTTTTATAATGGCCATTATCTGGGCAAAAAAGATATCACCTCAACTTAACTCTAAACTTACAGCGGGGTGGATTATATACAGCTTGCTTGCTATTTCATTATTTATATATGGAATATATGCTGACTCAATAAGTGTTTTCAGTGCTGGCTTTGGCTTATACCGTCCATTCGTTTCTTTTGGTATTTTTATATTACTATGCACATTATGTAACGAGGTGATTCTCAAAATAAAACCAATTACCTTCATCTTCGCTAATTATGGTAAATACTCGTATGCAATATATCTATTTCATCGACCATTAATCTATAAATTTGTCTCTATCTTATCTCAAACTCTCCCCCCTATAACAATTTTATTTATCTTTATAGCGATAATGTTACCCATGGGATACTTACTGGAGAAAACTTGTAACAAGATGTTATCTTATTGCAAACCTCCAGGTACTTGCAAATAATACGCTCTCTAAAAAAGGGGAACTATAACAATGCAACAGAACAGGTGTACGAGATGTGTCCTCGCTGAAGATTTCCCAAACATAACATTTGATAATGACGGCATTTGTAACTATTGCCATGCATGGGATAAAAAATGGAAAAATTTTGATTATATAGCTGCCGAACAGGAATTAAAAAACATTTTTAACAAGGCCAGGGGAAAAAATAAGCAGTATGACTGCATGGTTCCATTCAGTGGCGGTCGGGACAGTTCGTATGTCTTATATCTCTGCAAGGAAAAATATGGCCTTAACCCTCTGGCAGTTACCTTTAACAATCTTTTCATGAGTGATTACGCCATGAAAAATATCTTCACAACTGTTGCAAAACTTGGGGTTGATCATGTTATGGTGTCTTTTCGCCCAAAACTGCTAAAGCAGTTTTATAGCTCCATGATAAGAAACGGGGGCGAATTCTGCTCAATCTGTACAAGTGGAATCAACTATGCTATAATTACCTATCAGCGCCTATTCGACATTCCTCTTGTCCTCTCCGGAGTTAGTACAAGGGTTGATGAACAATCACCGTTTGAAATCATATCTTCTCATCCTGCGTATGTGCGTAAAGTTCTTCAGAAAAATAGTTTCCCCGAAAAAGACATTAATGCTCTTCTCATCAGTCGGCAATTTGAAATGTCTGCCCTTGAAAAAATTAAAATAAAACTGTCAGGTACCGATTATGACAGAGTTAGTGTCCCCGACTTCCTTCCCTGGGATAACCAGGAGATACAAGACGCTCTGGAAAATGAATTGGACTGGCAGACTCCTGATAAAACCAAAGACCATATCGACTGTCGATTTGCTCCGGTAAAATCTTTTTTAAAGAATAAACATATCCCCAATTTTATCTTTAAACAGCAAAAGTTCTCCCAGTTAATTCGTGACGGTCAAATGACAAGAGAGGAGGCGATTAATGCTTTGAGTGAGGCAATTGCAAGAGAACATATACCACCTCCTGAGTTCCCTGATTTTCTCAATTTTTTTAACTTTAGTGAACAGGATGTAGAAAACAGGGAGAGAAAAAGTCACCTTGACTATATCACTAAAGAAGACACTGTGATTAAAGAAAGTATGTCTTTCAAGTTGCTGTCAATACCCTGGAAATTTACCAAGGTTTTCAGAAAGAGGTGAGTAGGAAATTGCAAATTGCAATCGGACATGCTTTAAGTGCATAACCGAAGAAATAAAGTCAAATCATAAGTGCTTGCCTGCAACCATGTCCAGTTAAGCGTATTTAATAAACACATAAGCGTAACAACCATCAATGAGTTCTTTAACCATTTCCCCATACTCTTTTGATCGAAACGAGGAAGTACTGAACCTCTTGCACCGTGTCTTTGATCCGTGGTCAGGTGATGCGGATTATTTTACCTGGAAGTATATGGGGTTCCCTGTCACTGACTGTCCGTTCCCAAGGGGGTGGGTGATGGAGCAAAAAGGAGAAATAGTTGCCTTCAACGGCTACTTGCCAAGAAAAATAAAAGTCGGAGATAAATCCGTATGGTCACTGCAATCCTTTGACACTGTGACAAGCCCTGATTGCCGGGGACAGGGATTATTTGGCCTGTTACAGGATTTGATCTACAAAGAAGTAGCAAAGCGTGGTATCCCTTGGATATACGGCTGGACTTCTGAAATAGGTTTTAAAGTATTTACGGGGAAAATGGGGTGGAAAATATGGG
Organism: Methanosarcinales archaeon; assembly: GCA_012329085.1. Next base: position 4,056 of record JAAXQB010000103.1, read on the forward strand.
GGCAACAGCACTATCTCATGCGAATACTGAACCCACAGTGGTTTATGCAGGAAAAGTTCAAAAATAGCTTTCTGGCAAACTGTGCCGCACTGGCAATGGATAACTATTTCAGACCCGCCCCAGTCAGCCCTGCCTGGAATGGCAAAATAACAGAGGAGTCCAATTTTCCACAACAAACAACATGCCTATGCAGGGAATGGGCAAACAACTTTGAACTTATTGCCATACGGGATCGTGAATATCTAAACTGGAGGTTATCTAACCCTTTAACTAAGCAGCGTCTTTTCTGTGCCTATGACGAAAATAAAGAATATAAAGAAAATAAGATGTCAGCTTACGCTGTTATCCATATTTCAGACGATAAAATCATGGATATATCAGATTGTGCCTGGCTTTGTAAAAACACCTGGGCGGCAC
>JAAXQB010000290.1 GCA_012329085.1 Methanosarcinales archaeon
ACAGATACTAATGGCGATGATGGATGGAGCAGTAATATCAATCTTAATATTCTTGATAGAGATTCTATGTTAGAAGTAATTGCTGTGGATATAAATAATATAGAATCAGAACATTATATCTTAAATATAAGAATTCGTGGACTTCCAGATTGGCTTACCACTTTTGCAGAAATAGGATATACCATTACAGATGATGGTAAAATAACCTTCGAAAAAGAAATTCCAGATCCTCCAATAGATAAAAGATTTACAATTCCTGAAGACATTCCCATAATAGGCGGAGAACAAAGATTTGAAGTATATTCTACTTTTAAAATAATATATGATATGCCTGAAAGATCTGCATTTGTTGCAGGAGAAGGAGTTTTAAAAGTTAAAAAGCTTGGGACTGGAGCAGAGGGTAGTATGGGCTTAGAAGGAAATATAGATATGAATACTTTTGAACTTAAAGATGCAAGAGTTTTTGCTCATATTGAGATTATAGCAATTAGAAAAACATTTTATAAACCAATCCCAAAACTTGCAATGATGGTTACCACAGTAGTTAGTGTATATCCACAAATAGGTCTTTCAGGTGATATTGCAACCGATCCTAACATACATCTAACAGGAGGTACCATATCTCCTGGAATGGGTATTGCAGGCAATAGTGCTGCAGAAGTAATAGGAAATTTAGCATCAGCAGAATTAGGCGTAAGAGGTGATGCGATAGGACACATTGATATCCCTGCTCCACATAATGAAAGAATGGAACTTACTCTTACAATTTGCGGGAAAGTAGAAGTACTTTGGTGGGATCATGATATAGGACCTTTCACAGAAACACATCATTTCCCAGAGCACGGACGGGCTCGTGCCATGCATCTAGAAACTATGAAATTCAATGAATGGCAACCAACAGAAAAATATGGAAGAATTCCTTTATCTGATGTAAGAACAGATCGAATTTCAAAAGCAATGATACAACAAGTTATAGCACCATCTGATTATGGTAGATTAACTCATAATAATATTGAAGATGAAGCTCCATCAGTAATTTATATTGGAGAAGAAAGGTATTTGGTAGTTTGGAGTGCACAATGTACAAATAAAGAAGTACAAGCAGGACACGATCTTTTCTGGTCAATTTATTCAATTGATACTAGCACATGGTCTGAAATTCAGATGTTAACTAATGATAACTATGATGATAGAGCTCCTAAGCTATCTAAAAATGGAAATGAAGTAATAGTTGTATGGAGTAGAATAAACAGAGATCTTACTAACGAATATATAACTTCTCCATTTGAGATTCTCCCATATGTAGAAGTTGCATCTAATAGATTTACACTTATTAACAATGGCTGGTCTGATCTTACACTAATAACAAATAACACCGAACTTGATTTTGGACCTATAATAAATGATGATTTTATTGCATGGGAAACAGATAGAGATTCAAATCTCACAACTACTAATGATAGGTTGGTAAAATACCTATGCATAAATACCAATACAACTTTTGAAATACCATATGCTTCAAAACCATCTCTTTCCTCAAATGCTATTGCATATTTTGACACAAAAACTGAAGAAGTAGTCTTTGGAAGATTGCAACCAGAATTAAATATAATTTCAAGACATACTGCACCAAATCTTACAGACCTTTCACTCACATCTTACAATGGTGAATTCATGTTAGCATGGGCTGACGATTCAAATATATTCTATCTCAATCCAGAAAGAGCAGAACCTGCAAGACTTCTTGAAACAAACAGTAGTGTTCATAATGTTGATCTCATGGATTTCGGAAACTTTGAATTAATATCTTTTACTGGCAAACTACCAGGAGACATCAGACAACGAACTTCATACAAAATACGATACAATGGTGAATGGGTTAGTGAAAGAACATTAGTAGATGGAACCAATCTCACCTTATGGCAAGCAGACTTTGCTAAGGGAGTGGATGGCTTCTTTGCAGTCTTTGCAGGAAAAGAACAAATGGAAGATAAGAACGACATATTCTACACATTCCATAGATTTGCAGGAGACCTTACCATCTCATCCACAGTCAATGGAAATCACTCTATTGGAGATGTTGTGACTATCGACTATACAATAGAAAATATAGGAGATCAAACAACATCTAACTATGTAGTAAATCTCTATAACCTGAATATGGAAAGAATTTCATCAGAGAGTTTTACCAATAACATAGCACCAGGAACTCATCAAAACAAAAGCCTTACAGCAACACTTGATAACAGTGGTGGATTTATCTTAACAGTCGAAGCACACCCTGATTTAGACTTAAACAACAATAAAGCCATCATACGATTAATTCATCCTGATGTATTAGTTAGTAATGTCTTTGAGACTCGAATCAATGATACACTAAACTTAACAGCATCATTTGAAAACAATGGCAGTGTAGATGCTACAAATGTTGGTTTCGAATTTTTCAATGGAATTACAACACTATATACTGGTACAATAGACATTCCAGCAAATAGTAGTATTAACCATACATTTGCGATTAATGTTAGTGAAATTATGCGAAATCTAACCTCTGGCATAATGATCGACTTTGAAAATCAAATTTTAGAAGAGAATGAAGAAAATAATATCCTTCATTTTAGAGCATTAATGCCAGATTTATCAGTAGAAAGAGGTGCAATAACTGCAATAAATAAAGGAGATACTGTATCTTTAAGAGTGATTGTTAAGAATAAAGGCATTGGAGATGCAGATGCGAATCTTACGCTCTTAGATCAGGACTTAAATCCAATTAAACATATTGAGTTCAATATAAGTGGTTTTGAAGAATATTCTATTTTTAAAGTAGTAGAAACAACATTACCTATTACTGAATGGAATCAAGTATATTTCATTAGTGTAGAAAGCAAATATGGTGATGCAAATGAGAATGATAATCTTGATGCTGTAAATAGAGATAAACTACTTATGTTACCTATCGTAACATTCACCCATTATCCACAAGTTCCAATTATAGGGCAGAATGTTTCATTTGATGCAGGCGAATCCTCAGATGCAGATGGCAATATCACACAATATATATGGAATTTCGGAGATGGAAGTAATGTGGTAGTTACTAACATTTCAACAATAGAACACACATTTTTATCTGATGGAGTTTACACAATATCCCTTGCAATAGTTGATGATGAGGGTTTAACAAATCTAACAACTACTAATGTGACTGTGATATGTCCTTACGACCGTCCAGAACTTACAAGTATAGCTGTTATTCCAGATAATGTAGTGCTTAATGTAACTGAGAGTCAGCAATTTACTGCAGAAGCAGTACCAATTGAAGCATATCTTGGTGGGGTGACTTGGTCTGTTGATAATGAGATCGGCACTGGTATAATTAATGCAACTGGGTACTTTACAGCATTGACCGCAGGTAATGTTACTGTAATTGCGACAAGTGTTGTGGATGTAAATATTACAGGAACTGCGACTGTTACTGTAGTAGAACCAATAGTAGAACCACCAGAACCAGAATCAATAACAATCACACCTGACATAGTACCACTTAATGTAACTGATACACAGCTATTTACTGCAACTGTATATCCACCAGATGCAGATCAAGATGTAACTTGGTCTGTTACTAATGAGACAGTTGGAACAATTGATGCAACTGGTTACTTTACAGCATTAGCAGAAGGAAATGTTACTGTAACTGCAACAAGTGTTGTAGATGTGAATATTACAGAAACTGCAACTGTTATTGTAACAGAACCTGCAAATATTACATTTTCTAATCTTGTAGTAACACCACTTGCAGGAGAAACACCACTTGATATAACTGCAACTGCTCTTGTTACAAATACAGGCGGAGAAGCAGGAGATTTCAATGCAACATTTATAATTGAGGGGGTTATTATTGATTATGCAACAGGGGCACTTAGTGTAGGAGAAAATACGACTATAAACTTTGGACATACATTGGATGTAGCTGGAACTTACAATGTTACAATAGGTGCATTAACACCAACAATAATAACTGTAATAACACCACCTGATAACTTCACTCTAACAACAAATACTGTTGGGGGTGGAACGGTAATAAGAAATCCAGATCAAATAGAATATGTAAATGGAACTGTGGTAAGTCTTACAGCAGTACCTGATTATGGATGGCAGTTTGTTAATTGGACAGGAGACATTATAGGAACAGTTAATCCAACAAACATAACAATGGATGCTGATAAAACTGTAACTGCAACATTTGAGCATATAGTAGTAGATTTGCCTACAATGAGCATCATTCCTACAACTAATGAAATTCTCGAAGGTGAAACCGTAACTATATCCATCACAATTGATAATGCAGCAGACATAGCAGGTGGAATGGTAACAATCGAATTTGATCCATCCACCATATCTGTAGTATCTATTGAAGATGGTGCATCCTTTACCGCTATTGCATTCAATTACAGTAATACAGAAGGCTTTGTAAGAATGGCAGCATCAAGTGCAAGTGCAATTGGCATAGATCAAATAATCTTTGCAAACATAACATTCCAAGGCATACATCCAAACACTTCAGAATTAATTTTCACTGATGCAAGAACAAATTGTATCGATGGACAAATGTCAGATGCAGCATTCAATAATGGTGAAATAACTGTAATTCCAACAATGCCAGGCGATTTAAATGACGATGGTCAGTTAGATTCAGGAGATGCAACACTTGCACTTCAGATGGCAATAGGAGAACTTTCTGAAAATCTATTAGGCGATTTAAATGAAAATGGTAGAATAGACACAGGTGATGCAACACGCATGCTACAAGGAAGTTTATAGATTAATTCAATCACACAAACCAATAGAGATGGAACAATAATCATTCCATCTCTTATATTTTTTTCACCCATAATTATTTTTTATTTTATTTTATTTTATTTTAGTTTATTTAAGTATTAAATATTAAAAATAGATAAATGAATTTTGAAATTATAATTGGAGTTATTGGGGTTATAATTGGATTTATTGGAGTGATAATAACTATAGTTATTGCATTTTACAAATTACATGAAAATATAAAAAAAGACAGAATCGAAATTGAAAATAGACTTACAAGAATAGAAGGGCAGTTAAAAAACCATAATATATTCTATGATAAAATTCAAGATTATATGTTTCAAAACAGTTTTATACAAGGTAATGAAACCAAAATAGCTAATAAAAAGAGCAAGGGAAAAATATGACTGATTTAAACTATAATGAAATCGAAAAATTGAGATATTTACTTTCAAAAGCAAGAAATAATCAGACATCTGAAAATGATTTAAAAAGTATTGTACATTTAATTAATAAAAGTGGGATTTCTAAAGAACATGAAATTACCAATCTTTTAAATGAAGCTGGATTTTCATCATTACATGAATTGTCTAATAAATTGCAAGAAAAGAAATCAGAAGAATTTGTAAAAACACTTGTAGCAATTGGTCTTGCTATTTTAGTAGGGTATGCTTTATTAAAAATATTAGCTGAGAAGAGATGCGATAATAAAGACAATTTTGAAAAATCTCTAAAAATGAATGAAAATGCTACAAAAATGCATGCGTAAAATATTATTGCAAAAAATAAAATAAAATTTTATAAATCATAATTTGGTAATATTCTAAAAAATATAAATATTGATGTTGTGCTTAAAAATTAAGTGTAATATTTTTTTTATTTTTAGTAATTGATTGGATATGAGAAAAAATTTATTTTTATTGTAGTAATTAATTAAATGTATAAAAAAAATATTTTTTCTAATTTGATATTTTTTTATAAAAAAATTAATTTTTTCTCTCTAAGTATATAACATTACAAGTTATATATAACGCCCATTCTCTTTCGAGAATGTGCTAATAAAAAAATATCTAAGAAATGAGTGGTTACTTGCGATAAAAAGGTTTATGCCAAAAGAGGGATAAATCTAGTTATTATAGTAAAGATTGCGTGAGCAAGGTATGAAAATAAATTTAGATATACCAATAATATATGAAATCATATATTTTTTTTAATTTTAAGTATATTAAGTTAAATTTAATCGATTTGCGATGCTAAAAATATAGGAGTTAGTAAATGATAGAAGGTATTCAATTTGTCACGAATGAAGCAGGTGAAAAAACTGCTGTTTTGATTGATTTAAAACAATATGGCGAGCTTTTGGAAGATTTTTATGATGTGCTTATTGCTCATAAACGGGCTGATGAACC
>JAAXQB010000105.1 GCA_012329085.1 Methanosarcinales archaeon
ATAAAAGAGGACTTACCAGTTTTCAAAAAACAAATTTTAAAATTATTAGAAAAATTTTAAGATTAAAAACAAGCATAAATTATTTAAATTATGAATAACATAAAAAAATTTCTTTGCAAAAGAATAATAAGGATAAAAAAATGACTTGCCTCGCTATCGCTACGCCCTCATTCCACTCCGTTTTTTTCGTTCAAGACTTCAGATAGCCCGTAGCACATTATACACAATATTACTCAGGTTCGCCTTAAACAATTAACTAAATTAAGGTAGAATAAAACCACTATGAATCTAAACAAAATCGCCAATTTTTTCTTTGAGATCGCCAGTATGAGGCGTATCAAAAGAGCTCACTCGCAAGTCATTCATGAAGCGGACGACAATATTTCAGATCATAGCTTTCGCGTTGCGGTTATTGGAATGATTCTCGCAAAAATGGAAAAGTGTGATACAAACAAAGTTCTGAAAATGTGCCTCTTTCATGATGTTGCGGAAATAAGAATCGGTGACGCAAATTTTATCAATCAACAGTATTCTGATTTGCGTGAGGAAGAGGCACGAGAGGATCAAATGGAGGATTTACCAATTACTGATGAAGTTTTAGAACTTTTGCGAGAATTTGAGCAACGCGAAAGCAAAGAATCTATTGTCGCCAAAGATGCTGACTTGCTCGATCAGATGGTTTTGCAAAGAGAGTATTTTCACAAGGATAAGCAAAATCACAAAATATGGCAGAATCACACTGAAAAGTCGCTCAAAACTGAATCAGCGAAAAAATTGGCTCAAAAAATCCGCACGTCCAACCCCTTTGAGTGGCTTTACCGATTAGCCGAGCACAAAGCTGGAATTAAAGCTGATCGTTAAATCAACGACGGTGAACCTTGCGTGTCATACAGCGTATAACAGCGTGTATCTGGCTACGGAAAATTGGCGTTAATTTAATCCATATGGAGTGCCAATTTTTCCGCCCAAATCCTGCACTAATTTTTATGGTATTCGGGCAGAGTTTGAAGCTAGACGCAGTTCTTGTAATTTGAGAAAATTTTGTAACGACGAAAATTAGTGCGGGACTTCAGATGCACGCAAACATTCTGCGAAAATCGCTCGCTCCGCTCGCTCTTTCCGCAGAATGTGCCGCGGGCTTCGCCCTTGTTGTGCTTAGTCGCTTGCAAAGCTCGCGACTTCGCATAACTGCGGGCTATATGGAAATCCTTTGCTCGTCTTCACTCGCTCAGGACTTCAGATAGCCCGCGGCACATTAGCTGAAATATTCCTTTTCTTTTTAGGGCTATCGCTCAATTGTTTTAAAAAATTTTCAAATTTCTTTTTCTTTTATTTATAAAGGGGGTAAGCGGATATTTCTTGCTCCGTACCTCCGCAAAAAATGTTTATTTATTAGGGGAATATAAGGAGTTCCGCCTAGTCGGCGAAACAATCTCAACTATATTAAATTCTTTATTTTTTTGATATACTACATATATAATTATGATGATTAATTAGCTTATGCCTAATAAGTCATTCTTACAAAAAATAGGCTTCCTTTCCAAAGAAGGGGCAGAAGATATTCTTCATAAAAAATACTCTACCTATTCTATTGAAGTTAATCTTAAAAATAACACCATTCATTACGGTGGTTCTATTGTTTTTAACGATACAAAAAAAACTCTACAAAATATTACAAAGCCAGAAGACTGGGTTGTTCTTGAGTGTGTAGATAGGCTTTTAGTAAAAGGTTACAAACCTAAAGATATAATTTTAGAAAAAGTTTATCCATCTGGCCATGGAACAAGTGGACGGCTTGATATTTTAGTCAAAAAGAATAATAAAGCTTACTTAATGATTGAATGTAAAACTTTTGGCTCTGAATTTAAAAAAGAATTTCAAAATCTAAACAAAAATGGCGGACAGTTATTTACATATTTTCAGCAAGATACTAATACTGAATATTTAATTTTATATACTTCAAGGCTTGATAAAAATAAAATTGAATATAAAAATGAAATTGTAAAAATTGAAGATTTCTACAGAGAAACAAGTAATGTTAAGGATTTTTATAATAGATGGAGTAAATTAACCTCTCAAAACGGTATTTTTGAAGAGTGGGTTATTGCGTACGATTTTAAAAATAAACTACTTACTAAAAAAGAACTAAAGGAGTTATCAGAAGCAGATAGTGGTTTTATATTTCATCAATTTTTATCAATCTTGAGAAAACATTCTGTTTCAGATAAGCCAAATGCATTCAATAAAATATTCAACTTGTTTCTTGCCAAAATATACGATGAAAAGAAGAGAGCAGGCGATGAATTAGATTTCCAATGGAAAGAAAAAAGTGATAATCCTGTAGATTTTCAAATTAGATTTATAAACCTTCACAAAGAAGGAATGTTAGAATTTTTAAAAAAAGAAATTGAAGGTATTGAAGATAGCGATTTTAATCAGAGTTTATCTGCTGCAGAAATTCAAAAGAAAAAAAAGAAATGGCTAAAATTTAATAATGTCTTCGCTATTAAAGAAGTTATAGACGATGAATCTTTTGATGATAATCAAAGAGTTTTAAAAGAGGTTATTGAACTATTACAAAAATATCAAATACGCTACCCTCGAAAACAACAACATTTGAGCGACTTTTTTGAAAGATTATTGACCACAGGGTTAAAACAAGAATTTGGGCAATTTTTCACCCCTCCACCAATTGCAAGATATATCATCAAATCTCTTCCTGTTAAGGAATACATAAAAGAAAGTATAAATAGTCCTGCAGCAAAACTTCCTGCTGTTATTGACTATGCAGCTGGAAGTGGTCATTTTGTCACAGAAATGATGGAGGAATATCAAAATATTATAAATGAACTGGATACGGATAATTTTTATCCAGACGCAATAAAAGAAATTAAGGGATGGAAACAGAACGAATATTCTTGGGCTGCAAAATATATATACGGCATAGAAAAAGATTATAGATTGGTAAAAGTCGCAAAAGTTGGATGTTATTTTTATGGTGATGGTCTTGCTCAAGTTATTCATGGTGATGGATTAGATAATTTTCAAAATTCAAAAAGTTATGTTGGATTATTAAAGAAAAAAGAAGGTGATGATAGTCAAGATAATGCCATTTTTTCTTTTGTCATCTCAAACCCTCCTTATTCTGTAGCTTCATTTAGGGGAGATATTAAAAACGCAGCTGTTAAAACAAGTTTTGGGCTTTATAAATATTTGACAGATCAAAGTAAGGAAATTGAGTGTCTTTTTGTTGAAAGAACAAAACAACTACTTAAAGAGGGTGGTATTGCAGGAATTATTTTACCGTCTAGTATGTTGAGTAATGCTGGAATATATGCAAAAACCAGAGAAATTATTTTGAAGTATTTTAATATAATCGGAATTACAGAATTAGGTTCAAATACTTTTATGGCAACAGGCACAAATACCGTTATCTTATTTTTAAAAAGAAAAAATAACAATGATTGGAAAAATTTTAAAAATTCAGTTGATAATTTTTTTACAAATTTTCAAGATATTACTGTTAATGGTATAGAAAATATTTTTTCAAAATATGTTTCTTATGTTTGGGGTGAAATTAAATTTTCTGACTATGTTTCTTTATGTCAAAAATCGCCAAACAAAACAATTCAAGAACATGAAATTTTTGAAGAATATAAGAAAAATTTAAAATATAAAAATGACGAAGACTTATATAAAAAAATTGTTGAAATAGAAAAAGAAAAACTTTTGTATTTTATTTTGGCGTATAAGCAAAAAGTTGTTTTAACAAAAACAGGCGAGAAAAAGGCTGAAAAACAATTTTTAGGATATGAGTTTAGTAATCGTCGTGGACACGAAGGAATTCATCCGATTCAAAGAAGTAAAAGCATAGATGAATGTACAAAGCTTTTTGATCCAAATTCTCAAGAAAACCCAGAAAAAGCGAGTTTTTACAATTATCAAAATTTTATTGGAAAAGATTTTGAGATAAGTGAAAGTATGCAGAAAAATATTTCTGCCATAGATTTGGTGGATATGATGACTTTTGACAGGGTTGATTTCGAGAAAAATATTAATTTGAGTATAAAAAAAAAGATAAAAAGCAAATGGGATTTAGTTAGACTGGATAAGGTTGCACAAATTGATTGGGGAAATACAAATTTAATAAAATCTATTTTTAAAAAAAATGGCAAATATGATGTTTATAGTGCAACAGGAAAAGATGGAAAAACTGATTTTTATGAACATAATGAAAAAGCA
>JAAXQB010000096.1 GCA_012329085.1 Methanosarcinales archaeon
AATTTTACTGAGAAAAAATGTGCGTCAAGTTTCGTTAAATGCGTCGTAATAGCTAGCTATTGCGTCGAATTTTACGGAAGTTGTCGTGCATTTTAGCCAGTAAAAAATAATTAGCGGTTGTTAAGCGTCTCCTTAAGGTTAAAGCATTTTTGTAAAACCTATAAAGTAAAAAAGCCAGTTGCAAAATACAACTGGCTTAACAAAACACTGAACAACCGTCAAGTTACTTTAAAAAGTTTTTAATTAATCATAATCAAGATTATCATCATCAAAGTCACTTAAAGTAAGTTGCTCATCTTGAATAAAGATAGTGATTAACTCACCACCCGTATCAGACTCACCATTAGAATCAACAACAATTTGCGTATCATCAACCTGACCATCATTATCCGCATCTACAAAGGTGATCTCTAAATAGTCTGATAAGGTAGTCGAATCAATTGCTTCACCTGATCCAATCAACTCACTAATACCTAGCACATCTTCACTTATATCAAAGTTGCTAATCAGTACACCATCACCAAGTATCTCAAATTGATCATCTTGACCGTCCGTTACATAATCACTACCAATTAGGATGTCTCCGTCTGCTCCATAAAGCATGTTGTCGCTAACCGTATCAGATGAGGCGTCTTGTACAAACACTTTAACTTCTGCTGTATCGCTTACGCCATTCGCATCAACTATTGTGTATTCAAATGAGGCGGGACCAACATAACCAAATATTGGCTCAAAGGTAATGGTGCCGTCTGCATTGAGGGTAACCGTGCCGTTTTGTGCATCTTGAACGGAGCTAACGCCTATCGATAAACCAATATCACTAGAGTCATTGGCAAGTAGGACATTGGATCCAATAACAAGCTCACCATCATTACTTACTAGGTAACCTTCAACAATGTGTTTCCAAGGAACGCCGTCCATATCAAAGCGTTGGCTGTAAATACCTGATCCACTTCCGTCTTGGCTTTGTGAGCCCCAACTAACAACATAACCTCCGTCTGCCATAGAGCTAACCGCAGGTTCTTCTTGGTTGTTTAGTGTGTAGCTGTTAACAATGACTTCATCACCTATTTTATTTCCGGAGAGGTCAAAGAGTTGTGAGTAAATACCTGTTCCACTCAACTCTTGTCCGTGTGCAACAGACTGCCATACCACCACAAATCCGTTTGAGGTTTCTGCAATAACAGGTTTCTCTTGCGAGCCAGTTATGTAGTCGTTAACGATGAATTCATTGCCAACTGGCGTGCCGTCATTATTGTAAATTCTTGCCGCAATTCCGTTAGATGATCCGTCATCAATCGTCCAAGTTACAACATAGGTACCATTGGCTAGCGAAGTAACATCTGAATCTATTTCATAGGTTCCTGATGCACTACTCACTAAGGTTTCTGATCCTACTGCCTGAACACCTGTAAGTGTTAAAGTGAATAACTGGCTATAAATAGCGAAATTACCACTGTTGTCCTGATCCATTGACTGCCAAGTTACCACAAAGTCATTATTAGACAAGGCGGTTAATTCGGTGTTTTGCTGATCAGAGGCTTCTTCTGTATTAATTTGGAAAGCGGCTCCCATTGGGTTTGCATTCTCATCATAGCGTTGACCGAATACACCGTTGCCATCTGAATCACTTGGTGTTCCTGTACTACCTGCTGTCCAAGTAACCACAAAGCCTCCGCCTGGCATTGGAGCGATAGGATCATATTCACCTAACGCGACCACAAAGTTATTGCCAATAGCTACACCATCTGATGAATACAGTTGAGAAAGAATAGTTTCTGTTCCTGCATTTTGCACCACACCAGTATAGTTACCATTACCTGTATAGTTACTAAAATCGGTGTCATGTGATGACCAAGTAACTAGGTAGTTACCATTTTCTAATCCAATAATGTGTGATGAATCTTGATTGTTTGTTTCAAATTCATTTACTCGTGTTTCCACCCCTACTCTGCTGTTATAAGCATCATAACGCTGTGTGTAAACTCCGAAAGATTGGAAGCCGTCATCTGGTGATGTCCAAGAAACAACATAACCACCATCTGCGGTACTAGCAATTGATGAGCTAGATTGGTGAGCTAAAGTTGCGGTATTAACTTGTAACTCTGCTGAGGCAAGTTGATTTAATACAGAATCATCTACGGCATGAACCGATGATGTACTACCTGGATCAACGTTTGCTACAAAATTAATCTGACTTTCTGTTAATTGCGTATCTTGAAGGTAGATGTTAGTTAACATTCCACCTGAATCAGACTCTCCATTAGAGTCCACTACAATTAAGGTGTCATCAACTTGACCATCATTATCGGCATCAACTAGTGATACTTCTACATAGTCTGAGAGGGTGTTTGGATTAACTTTTTCGCCACCATTAATTAGTTTACTTATATCAAGTAGATCTTCTGTTCCATCAAAATTAACGCCCATTACATTGTTGCCAAGGATTTGGAATTCGTCGGTTTCTCCTGTTATGGCTAAGTTTGCTCCTGTGATAACATCTGCATTGGTTCCGTAGAGTACATTGTCCATCAGTGTACTAGCCGCAAGATCACAAGTTGCCGTTGAGTCTTCAACTAACACAGATACAATGGCTGAGTCGTGATTGCCATTGCCGTCAGTAATAGTGTACTCAAAGGTTGTCATACCAACATAACTTGCGTTTGGTACGAATGTGATTGTTCCATCTGCATTAAGAGTAACCGTTCCATGAGGAGCTGATTGAACGGAAACAATACTTAATGTGCCCGTTGAAGCAACACTGTCATTATCTAGCAATACATTTGCACCAATAATTAATTCTCCGTCGTTTCTAACTAACATGCCTTCTGACACTTGTGACCAATGATTACCTAGTGCGTCGAAGCGTTGAGAGTAAACTCCCCAACCACTGCCATCTTGCGTCATTGACGACCAGGTAACGACATAACCACCGTCGGCTAATGAGGTTACTAGCGGATCTGTTTGTTGGTTATCGGTATGGGTGTTAATTAAGATTTCTCCACCTACTTTATTACCTACGCTATCAAACAATTGAGAGTAAACCCCTGAAACACTGTCATCGTCTCCGTGTGCAATAGACTGCCACACTACTACGAAGCCGTTTGAGGTTTCTGCTACACTGGATACGCTTTGTATATTGTGGGTGTAGCTATTTACAACAAACTCACTTCCGGCAGGTGTTCCATCATCATTAAACATTCTCGCTCTAATGCCTTGGCTAGAATCATCTGTCCCTGTCCAAGTCACAACATAACTACCGTTAGATAGTGCGGTTACATCGGAATCAAATTGCTGACCTGCTGTAATTTGGTTAACAAGAGTTTCTGCACCAACTTTTGTTACCCCTGTCGTGGTTAAACTAAATTGCTGACTATAAACCCCAAAACCACTGCCATCTTGCCCTTGAGATTGCCAAGTCACAATGAAGTTTCCATTTGCTAACATCGTAGCTTCTGAATCCATTTGTGAAGATGAGGTGTAGTTGTTGATTTGGAACGCGTTGCCAATCGTTGCTCCATTAGCATCGTAACGCTGACCGAATACGCCTTGCTCTGAACCATCATGATCATGACCATTGTTGTTTAAACGAGCATTCGCTGTCCAAGTAACAATAAACTCTCCATTAGGCAAGGCAATTAGAGGATCGTAGTCTGCCTGTGCAACAACAAAATGACCATTAATTGGTGTTCCACACTCTGTGTATAATTGACCAACAATATTCGTTGTCCCACCACCCATTTCTTGTGACCAAGTAACTAAATAATTGCCATTCGTTAAACCAACTACCTGAGAGGTATGTCCACTAGACGTAACTAACTGCTCTGAACCAAGAGGATTATTGTTTACATCATAACGCTGTGTATAAATCTGACTACCAGACTGCCAAGAAACAACATAACCGCCATGTTCAAGTGAGGATACTGAACTTTGTGATTGTGAACCACTCGTTGTGCCATTAACCAAGGTTTCTGTCGCAAAGACGGTGGTAACAACCGTGTCATCTACCGCCATTAAACCTGAACTATTATTAAGAATAGCACCTGTTGCAATAACGCCACCAATTTCTACTGTGTAAGTTTCAACTGGCTCCACATCATAATCAACATTTGTGCTAACAGTAAAGGTAAAGCTCTCTACTCCTACTGGAACGGTAATTGTATTGTTTACAGTGTTATAAATAACACCATCTGAAAAGCTTGGAATTCCGTTAAAGTCAACGCCTTCTGTTGCTGTTTGTCCATCTAAGTGAAAACTAAATACTTGTGCAATAGATGAACTATAACTTAGAGTAACTGTGTGAACTAAATTATCTCCCTCTTGTGCCATTTCATCAGTAATAGTAATCGCTGTATCTGCTCTTTGTATCAAAATTGAAACTAAAGAGGAGGCTCCATCACCATCATTATCTACTACTGAGTAGTTAATGACTTCTTCATAATTATTAGTTAACCCAGGATTTCCTAACAAGGTGTAGTTACCATCATTAAGGTTGATACTAAGCGTACTGTTTTGCACGGTGCTAATCGTCAACACATTGGTTGATGAGTTAAAGGTGGAGTTATTCGTTCCTGAAACCGTTACATTCGTTCCGTCAAAGAAGTAGGTTGTTCCATCAATGGTAATTTCACTTACATGCCCACCATCGGCTCCCATTCCGGTATCAACATTTATTGTACTGTCTGATGATGTCATTAGGTTACCTTGAACAATAACCGCAAATGTTCCTGCAAGTACATCTGATAGCTGACTAAAGTCTGTAACAATTAATGGTGCTGTCGTTCCACCAACCCCACTACCGTTATAGGCGATAGGGTCAAGAATCGTCATTGCATTAGATCCTAAGCCTGTTCCCATTCCGATTGCGAATGAGTTAACACTGTTTGCATCTAAAAATTGTGTCCAAATCTGTTCTTCTGCTGTTTGAATACCGTTATCTACTCCGTTAATATAGCTATTTGAATCCGTTAATGTTGTTACTGATCCGTCTCCTGATGTAGGCTGTCCATCACTAAAGAAGTAACTAACGGTGTTCGTTGCATCAACAATTTTACCTGGATCGTTATAGGCAACCATTGTATCGGCTAGTGCGGCGTCATAATCTGTCCACCCTCCTTGTGATAGTCCGTCTATATAAGCAATTGCATCCGTTGCATTCATCCAAACGGCACCAGCGGGATTGGCAGATGTACTAAAGGTAACAATTCGTACCGCTAATTCTCCCTCTGATTCATAATTTGCGATAAGTGTGCGTATGGCATCTTTTGCTGCATCTAAACGAGTGAGGTCATTCATTCCTGAATTAATCCCCATTGAGCCTGAAATATCTAAGGTAATCATTAGGTTGGTTGTTTTTTCTGCTATTCCACCTTCTTGTCTTGGGTCACTTAGCGTTGGCATATCATCTTCTATTCTGATTGCCATATTGGTAGACTCTGAAACGCCTCCACTGGTCGTAACGGTAACCGTAGAGTTAATTGATAGTATGTCTTCAACTGAGTTATGAGGGTGATCTACTGCTCCTGTTAAGGTAACGGTATAACTGCCTGTGTTGTCAACATTTACGGTAATAATGGTTGTGCCGTTGGCTGAACCAACTAAGGTGTCTGTTCCTACGCCGGTCCAAACAATTGCTTGACCATTAGAAGTAATAAGTTCCATCGGTTCGGAAAGCGTAACGCCTGTAATATTTTGTCCTACAGGGGCATTAAATGACATGTCTCCTGTATGAACTGGGCTGTCGGTCGTATCATCTCCTGAATTTTCTCCGATAGTATCAATAAGACCATTCATCAAACCTTCTTCGGAGATAAAGGCATTTATGTTGCCGTTTGTAATGATAAGGTCATTGTCTAATATGGTTCCTATACCTTGATTATCTACAATCGTTCCGTTCACTGCATTGCTTAAATTAACAAAGTAATGCTCTGTCCCTTCAACAATACTATCATCGTTAATAGCAATAGTAATCGTTGTGCTTGTTGCGCCAACAGGAATGGTTAGGCTACCTACTTGAGCTGTGTAATCCGCTCCTGCCGCTGAACCATCTGCTGTTGAAAAATCAACTTGAACAGGCTGTGTCCCTACTGAACTTAAGCTTACAGTAAAAGTCATTGTTCCAGCACTTTCATTAACAGTCATATCATTAATACTAATATTTGGGTTAATTGGAGCGGTATCGTTATCAATAATTACTGTTTCAACAGCTGTTGTATCAACGCTAACTGCTTCTACACTTCCACCTATTGTGTTACCTGTTAAGGTTACTTCGTAACTTTCATTTCCTTCAACTAAGTTATCGTCATTATTAGTTACCGTAAATGTTGTACTTAAGGTTCCTGCTAAGATAGTAATGTTTTGAGTAACTGGAACTAAATCACCATTATTGGTCGTTATATGTCCAGTTACCACTTCTACGATTAGGTCTGTTAGTGGAGCTTTATCCACAATAACGGTATACCCTGCTACCCCACCTTCAAAAACTGCAGAATCTCCGACCAAGGTAATATTCACGGTGTCATTTGCATTTACATCAGGTTCGTCAATAATAGTTCCCTGACCTTGAGCATCTGTAATCGTTGCATTAGTTGGATTACTTAGGTTTACAAAGAAGTTTTCTGAGCCTTCTGCAAAATGGTCGTCTGTAATCGCTACGGTAATGGTTGCGGTTGTTGATCCTGCAGGAATAGTAACGACTCCTGTTGTTCCAACATAGTC
>JAAXQB010000034.1 GCA_012329085.1 Methanosarcinales archaeon
TTCGAAAATCAAAGATTTTCTCTAACGCACATTCGTTCCGAATGTGCTTTCCGAATGTGCTTTCCGAATGTGCTTTCCGAATGTGCTTTCCGAATGTGCTTTCCGAATGTGCTTTCCGAATGTGCTTTCCAAATTTGCTTTCCAAATTTGCTTTCCAAATTTGCTTTCCGAATGTGATAATAAAAAACGAGTGATTTCATCATGACTGATTGTCTTATCTAAAAGTCTTAATATATTGGTTGCCATCGTTTGACCAAAAGAGCTAATAATATAATATGCATATAATTCTAATAAATTTTTATCCATAATCTGTTTAAATATATTCTAATAAACTATAAATATATTAGTGTAATTATAATGTATTCGATGTGTAACATCAGATATTTATTAAATGTAAAAATGTTCTGTTAACGATTAGTGATGGATGTAATATACATTCAAAAGGATATGATATATGCCCAGAAGAGTGAAAAGTGTAGTGTTGAAGGTAAAATGATGTTGAAATGAAGGACAAATATTTATAATATGGCAAAATCAAGTTATAAATTAAGAAATTGAAATATTTACAAAACAAAAATACAATGTTAGATAAATTTAAATTACACTCTCCATTTGTCCCAAAAGGAGATCAGATGCATGCAATTCAAAAGCTTGTAAAAGGCATAAAAAATGGATGTCGTCGTCAAACTTTACTTGGTGCAACAGGCACAGGTAAAACTTTTGTCATGGCAAAAGTAATTGAAAAGATAAATAAACCAACTCTTGTTATTGTTCATAATAAAACTCTTGCCGCTCAGATTACTCTTGAATTTAAAGAATTTTTTCCAGATAATGCCGTAGAATATTTTGTAAGTTATTATGATTATTATCAACCAGAAGCATATATTCCGCAAACTGATACTTATATTGAAAAAGACGCATCAATTAATGAGAATATAGAAAAAATGCGATTATCTGCAACAACTTCACTTTTTGAACGGAAAGATGTATTAATTGTTGCAAGTGTATCTTGTATATATGGATTAGGTTCTCCGGAAGATTATTTGAATTTGTCTTGTAATTTGAAAGTTGGAGATATAAAAGATAAAAAGGAAATTTTAAGAGACCTTATAATTATGCAATACAGTCGTAATGACCTTGATTTATCAAGAGGGCATTTTAGAGCAATAGGTGATGTTATTGAAATATTTCCTGCTTATGAAGAGAATACAATACGAATTGAACTTTTTGGAGATGAGATTGAAAAAATTTCAAAAATTCATAAATTGAAAAGAACTGTGATGGAGGATTTAAAACAAATAACACTTTATCCTGCAAGTCATTTTGTGACTCCTGAGGAAAAAATAAACAAAGCAATAGAAGAGATTAAAATAGAACTTGAATTACGATTAATTGAACTTGAAAAAGAAAATAGAATTGTTGAAGCTCAACGGCTTAAACAGAGGGTAAATTATGATATTGAAATGATGAGTGAAATGGAATATTGTTCTGGAATAGAAAATTATTCACGACATCTTGCAGGACGACCAAAAGGTTCGCGGGCACAAACATTGATTGATTATTTCATATCAAATATAGATTCATCTGATAATTCATTTGACATTAAACAAAATAAAAAAAGCAATAAAAATAGCGATTTCTTAATTTTTATTGATGAATCTCATATTACAATTCCACAAATTGGTGGCATGTATGCAGGAGATAGATCTCGAAAAGAAAAGCTTGTTGAATATGGATTTAGATTACCATCTGCACTTGATAATCGTCCGCTTATGTTTCATGAATTTGAAGAAATTAGCCCACAGACAATATATTTATCAGCGACACCTGGATCTTATGAACTTGAACATTCAGAACAGATAACTGAACAAATTATTAGACCAACAGGTCTTTTAGATCCTGAAATTGAAGTAAAACCTATAAAAATGCAGATTGACGACATTATGAATGAAATTCAATTAGTGATTGAACGAAATGAACGAGTTCTTGTGACTACACTAACTAAAAAGATGGCAGAAGATTTGACTGAATTTTTATCAGAAAGTGGAATTAATGTGCGATACCTTCATTCTGATATTGTCACGCTTGAAAGAACTGAAATACTACGCGATTTAAGACTTGGTAAATTTGATGTGTTGATTGGAATCAATCTTTTAAGAGAGGGATTGGATTTACCAGAAGTATCTCTTGTGGCAATTTTAGATGCAGATAAAGAGGGCTTTTTGCGTTCTGAACGGTCTTTAATTCAAACTATTGGAAGGGCTGCACGAAATGTTAATGGCAAGGTTATAATGTATGCAGATAGAATCACAAATTCAATGGAGCGGGCAATTGATGAAACAAATAGAAGGCGGCGAATACAAGGGAGATACAATCTGCAACAAGGAATTGTGCCTAAAACTATTGTAAAGCAAGTGCGAGATGTTCTTATGCCCATGGATATGGTTGTGGCGGAGTCAAAGGATTCCGATTATACTTCATCAGAATTGGCATCTGAAACAGTAATTTCACCAGATGATGCGTATGCATTGATTATTGAGCTTGAAAAAAAGATGCATAATGCTGCAGATAATTTAGATTTTGAAATTGCGGCAAAGTTTAGGGATGAAATTAAGGAGATTAAGATTAAATTTTTATGATTTTTTTTAATGTATAAAAATTTTAAAAATTTAAATCTATACACAAGCATTAAATAAAAGAAAAGCTTAGATATAGATGAAAATATCAATTGCAATTGAATTGAATTTTATTATATTACGGAGTTGAAACCAAAATGGGAAATATTAGACAAAAAAGTATAAAAAATATAGCATTTAGATTATTAGGTGCACACGGCGATAAATTTACAAAAGATTTTGATGATAATAAGCATCTTGTGACTAAATACACTACAATAGAAAGTAAAGTTATCCGTAACAGAGTTGCAGGATATGTCACAAGAAAGAAAACACATGTCTATGATTTTGCATAAACACATTTTCTAAAAGAGTATGTGTTACGAGAAAAAAGGAAATTTCACTCATTACATATCTTTATAAGTTATGTAATATAAAAAAATCTTTGATTTTAGTAAAGCAATATTTAAATTATGTTTAAAGGTGTATATCCAGCCCTTATCACCCCTTTTACAAAAAACAATTTAATAGATAAAGAAAGATTTAAAAATCTTATTAATTTTGTTGAAAAAGGAAAAGTAAAAGGTGTAGTAACATGTGGAACAACAGGCGAATCGCCAACACTCTCTACAGCAGAGCATAAAGAATTAATCGATATTACTGTAGAGTATGCAAAACAAAAAGCAATTGTAGGCACTGGTTCAAACAACACAATAGAAGCAATAGAACTTACTAAATATGGAGAAGATGCAGGTGCAGATGCTGCACTTTTAATTTCTCCATATTATAATAAGCCAAATAATAAGGGATTAATTAAGCATTTTAAATTAATTGCAGATTCTTCTAATATTCCACTTATTTTATATAATGTTCCATTTCGCACAGGGCAAGATTTACCACTCGAAGTTATTATAGAACTTTCAAAAGTAAATAATATTGTTGCTATTAAAGAAGCAAGCGGAAACCTTGATAAAGTCTCACAAATAATTGAACATACGAAAGATGAAGATTTTTCGGTTCTTTCTGGTGATGATGGATTAACACTTCCTATTATGGCACTTGGCGGAACTGGAGTTATATCAGTTGCGGCAAATATTATTCCAAATGAAATGTCGCAACTCGTAGATTATATGTTAGATGGAAAAATAAACAATGCAAAAGAAATTCATTATAAAATTGCGTCACTTATTAGATCACTTTTTATGGAAACAAATCCAATTCCTATTAAACGGGCAATGGAATTAATGAATCTTGCAGATGGGCATTTAAGACTTC
This sequence comes from Methanosarcinales archaeon, assembly GCA_012329085.1. The sequence goes on from JAAXQB010000034.1 coordinate 3,891, forward strand.
CTCTTGACACAATTAGTCAGGAAAATGAGAAAATTTTATTAAAAGCTCTTAAAAATATGGAGTGTATATAATGATTGCAGTAGGAGTAATTGGTGCATGCGGCAAGATGGGTAAGATGATTATTGAAAACATTTTAAAACATGAAGGTTTAACACTTTCTTCTGCTTTTGATAGGTCTCATATAGGGAAAGATGTCGGCGAAATTGCACAAATTGGAAAACTGGGGGTTTTAATTTCTGATATTTCTGATATTCAATCAGTTTTAAAAGAAACAAATACAAAAGTTGTAATTGATTTTACAATTGCAAAAGCTACTATTGAAAATGTACCAAAAGTTGCAGAATGTGGCGTAAATCTTGTTATTGGAACTACTGGATTTTCTGATAAAGAAAAAGTAAATTTAAATGAAGTAATTCTTAAAAATAATATTTCTGCAATTATTTCTCCAAATTATTCTGTTGGAGTAAATGTCTTTTTTAATCTTTTAAAAGAAGCATCAAAGCAATTGAGTGATAATGATATTGAAATCATAGAAATTCATCACAATCAAAAAAAGGATGCACCAAGTGGAACGGCATTAAAGGCCGCAAATATTATAAATGAAGTAATTAGTGGAAATGAGTTTGTTTATGGAAGAGAAGGTATGTCTTTGAGAGGAAAAGAGATTGGAATTCATGCAGTACGAGGAGGGGATGTTGTTGGAGATCATACTGTGATATTTATGGGTAATGGGGAGCGGATAGAAATTAAACATCAGGCTCATACAAGAGCAACATTTGCAAGTGGTGCAGTGAAGGCGGCTTATTTGATATGTGACAAGAAGCCGAGACTGTATTCGATGGAGGAGCTCTTTTCTAATTAAATAGTATTAAACATTATACAAATTACAACTTAATGTTATAATATTCAAATAGTTTTTTTTCATTAAGATTTGTTGATTTGATATAATTTATTTTTGATGCATAGTGATTTTATGATGGGATAGGAATTTTTATTGATTATTAAATCTAAAATATATAATAAAATATATAATTAAAAAATTATAATAATTATAGCATCAATAACAATATTGCATATAATTTATTTGATTTGTTTATTAACAAAAATTTTTTCAATCGATAAATAAAATATTATTCAATAAAACTTATAAACTAATAAGTCCTAATAATATGAACTAAAACTCAAAGAACTGAGAAATGAGATAATGCTTATTCATTCTGAACAAACAAACGCTTATTCATTCTGAACAAACAAACGCTTATTCATTCTGAATAAGCTATTAAAATTTATCTTAGTATGTAATACAAAAATCGGAGATTTTATAGATTGTATTTTTTTTTTAATAACTCGTTTGGAAAGCTCGTTTTCGAAGAGAACGAGCGTATGAGAAAACCGAAGGTTTTCGACCAAACGAGCGTTAGTATATAGCTTATAAAGTTATATAATGAGGGAAATTTTTATTTTCTTGGAAAATTGAAATATTTAAGATAGTTTTAAAAATATAAAAATTAGAAATATTGCATATTATAAATGAAATATTTGATAATTCAATCTTATTTGGATTTAAAATGGCAACATTCTATTTCCAAAAATGTGTTTTTAAAAGAATTGAAACAATATATTATACAAATAATTAATTATTTAAAATTAAAAACGATTTAATTTTATTAAACTTTAAAAAGGAGAAATAAATTATGGTACGAAAACCAGCAAGTATGTACAGAAATGTAAAACAACGCTCATTTACACGAAAAAAATATATGGGCGGTGTGCCAAGAAGTCAAGTAATACACTATGATATGGGGAATAGGACTGCTACTTTCCCAATATCGTTATCGCTTCTTGCAGATGAGCGATGTCAGATTCGTCATACGGCACTTGAAGCTGCAAGAATTACTGCCAATAAATCAATGACAGCTGCAGCAGGGCGAGAGGGATTTTATATGAAACTCCGACCATATCCGCATGAAGTATTGCGAGAGAATAAACAAGCAACAGGTGCAGGTGCAGATCGTGTATCCAGTGGTATGAGAGGTTCATATGGAAAGAATGTATCCACTGCAGCACGAATTTCAAAAGGCCAAAAAGTTTTTACAATTTCTGTAGAAAAAAAACACTTTATAGCAGCAAAAGATGCACTTAGAAAAGCAGGACACAAACTACCAACTCCAACCCGAATTATTGTAGATAAAGGGATGGAATTTGTACAATAGATGTTACAAACGAGAAATTAAAAATTTTTCTAACGCATATCAGAATGATATGCGTGTTTAGTATAATAACTTTATAAGTTATATATAACGCCCATTCTCCTTTGGAAGTACATTCTTAAAGAGAATGTGCGTTTAATGTGCTAACAAGAAATTAAAAATTTCGTATCCCTTTCAAAAAGTATGGTAAAGTATATATTTATATTGCCTAAATCATTTATTTAAATATACTTTCTATTTTAAAACAATATCAGTTGCCATTAGATATTGAGTGGCTGAAACTGAATATAATTTAGCATGCTCACATTTGATCTATTTACCCTCTAATTTGAAGCGGATACAAAATTTCTTTAACTCATTCTGAAAAGTTTGAGTGTTAAATATATAATTTTACAAGTTATATATAATTAAAAAATTTAAATCGAGGATTTTAAAATGTATGACTATCACGCACTTTTAAATCGTGCAATAAAAAATTTACCTGAGAAAAAAACCACAGATGTGCGTTTTGTAATTCCAGAACCAAAAATTTACATAGAAGGAAAAACAACTATTCTGGATAATTTCAGTAATATTATAGATGTATTAAATCGTGATTCAGATCATGTCATGAAATTTTTAACAAGAGAGTTTGGTACTGCAAGTAAAATGGATGGGGGGCGTGCAATATTCCAAGGACGATTTCCAAAAGATTTAATGGCATCCACCATTAAGTCTTACACAGAAGAATATGTTATGTGTTCAGAATGTAACCGTCCAGATACACAACTTGTTAAATCTGACAGAGTTCTTATATTGAAATGTTCTGCATGTGGAGCACATAGACCTGTTAAAAAGAGAAGAATAACAGATACTGCTGTTCGTGATGCGGTCGAAGAAGGAAAAGAATATGAAGTTAAAATCGATGCAGTTGGATCAAAAGGCGATGGAATTGCTAAACTTTCTAAATTCACAATCTTTGTACCTGGTGCTACAAAAGGCGAAATCGTAAATATTCGTATAAAACGAATAAGTGGTACGCTAGCATTTTCTGAAAAAGTAAAAAAAAAAGTTAAGCTATTAAGGGATAAATTGCTCATTTTCCAATTTATCCCATAATCCTTAATTTTATATTTTACATAGGAGTACCTATTTCCACACCATTGAATTGCTTAAATTATACAATTCTATAAATTATGCAAACAACACTTTTCTTGCAAAACATATACCACTATTCACTTTAAATGGCACCATAATGTCTAAATTTATATTCCCCATATAAAATCTTCCTTCATGTGTAGGACATGGATACACATCACCCATTTCATTAACAAAAAACAAATCTCCTGTATTCAAAAAACAATATTCGCTATTACTCTTATTAACTTTTCTTCTACGAATGTTTTTAATTGATACAGGATAATCTTCTAATTTATCTAATATATCCTCAAATACACATTCATCTGGCAAAAGTTTAAAATCTTGTTCTCTTTTTGGTTTTATCATATCAAGACTTACACTCTTAACTCCAAATATTTCATAAAGATATTTAACTAATTTTTTATGTGTAAAATATTTATTTTTGTTACCACAATTGTCACACCAAATGAAATGCTTGCATTACTTAATAAATACATTCCCCCTCATTGCATCAATAGCTGAATTTTTTTCACCATGGAATGCCCGCAATTTCCAATCCTCCATCCCATTAAAACTAATTCCTATTTTTATATTAAGCTTTTCAATTTTTTGAATGACATTTTCATTTAATAAAGTGCTATTTGCCTGCATTGTATATTTAATATTCACTCCATTATAACAATACCTTCGCCACCTAATTGGTAAAATTAATATAAATTATACCATATTAAAATAATTAAAATAATTAAAATAATTTCATCCCCAAGCAGCTTTTATTGCACAATATCGCAAGCGATATATTTATATAGTATTACATATCAGTTCACAGCTATATGAAAATATACTGCATAATCCCTAAACATGAAAAAAGATATACACTCGAAGGAATTTTTAAAATCAAAAATTTGATATATTCTGATGGTGGGTACCATGCTTAATGTTTTTGCAATTTTAAGTGCTTTGACAGTCTGCATAGATGCGACAACATTATCTCGTTTGAAAATTATTGTACCTGCCATGTTAGCTATGACGAATCGAGTGACCATGCTTGGAATCTCTCGATGGGCAAAAGAAGGTGGCAGCTATCGCACAATTCAACGATTCTTTAATATATCAATTAAATGGGAAAAACTCAATTGGCGTATTATTTGTAACTATTCCTTACATGCAGATGGTGACTTCATCATAGCGATTGACGAAACAGTTATAGTTGAAGTCATAACAAATTAGAGCTAAGATTTACTAAATTAAAAAATAAAGATCCTTTATTTTTCAACAATCCAATTGCAAATGAATTTTTTTTTGGCTTAAGCGATGAAATGTCGTTTTGTAATCGTTTCTTTAAATGACCATTCAGATTTAACGAATATTGAAGAGATTTTTTTTCTAATACTTTTCCAAATCGAGTTCTTTTTGGATTTAAGTTGCGGAGAATATGCAGAAATGAATATAAGAGTAATATCATGCGATGAAAGCTTGCTTTTTTGTTGCTTTTGCAACATGTGAGCGGGCATTATCGACAAATATAACGATGTGTCTTTTAGGATTTTTATCACATATTTTTAAAAGAAA
>JAAXQB010000164.1 GCA_012329085.1 Methanosarcinales archaeon
ATAATCATTTATTGCATTACCTGCTGCAGTTATAAGAAAAACTGCTATTAAAATAAGTGCAGAATCTAAAAAAATAAATTCTTTATTCAATACATTTGATGCAACAAATAGTCCTATAACAGATGAAAATGCTGCCATAAGGCAATTGTTGTACCGCATTAATTGAATGTATGGGTGCATAAGTATTAGGGATTAATTCCAACTTCTAACATTCTTTCAAGAGATTTTACAGCTTTCACTCTAATATCTTCCGGAACTTTAATTATATATTTATTTTCTTGCAACGATGCTAATAAAGTTTCAAGTGTTATCATTTTCATATGCGGACATACGGCATAATCTGATATTGGATAGAACTTTTTGTTTGGATTTTCTTTTTGTAATCTGTGTATAATGCCACATTCTGTGCCTATGATAAATTCATTGCAATTAGATCTTTTTGCATGTTGGGTTATACCTGTTGTACTATACACAAACGGCGTCATATCTAACACCTCTTCTCTACATTCTGGATGTGCAAGAAATTCAGCATTTGGATATTTTTCCATCATAAGTTCTACATCAAAGGTAAGTATTTGGTGGTGCGTTGGACAGTATCCCTCCCATGGAATTATTTTTTTATCAGTTTGCTTTGCAACAAAGTTTGCAAGATTTTTATCAGGAGTGAATATTATTTCATCCTCTTCAAGTGAATTTACAATACGGGCGGCATTTGAAGAAGTGCAACAAATGGTAGTTTCTGCTTTTACATTAGCTGTGGTATTTACATAAGATACAACTGCTGCATTTGGGTGTTTTTTTTTCATATCTCTGAGGGCTGATGCAGTAACCATATCTGCCATGTGGCATCCTGCATCAATTTCAGGAAGTAATACAGTTTTATCAGGACTAAGTATTGCTGCAATTTCTGCCATGAAATGCACTCCACAAAAGACAATTAAATCTGCTTTTTGACCTACACATTTTCGACTTAATTCAAATGAATCGCCTACAAAATCTGCAATATCTTGAATTTCTCCTCGCTCATAATTATGTGCAATGATTATTGCATTTTTTTCTTTTTTTAATTTTTGGATTTTATTAATCAGTAATTCTTTGTTTCTCATTTTTTATTAATTGGATTTTTATAGCTCGTTCGGAAAGCTCGTTCTCGAAGAGAACGAGCGTATGAGAAAACCGAAGGTTTTCGACCAAACGAGCGTTAGTATGTAATTTATAAAATTAAATACTAAACACTTATTCATTCTGATATGCGTTAGAGAAAAGAATTTAATTTTTTCGTTAAAAGGTATCGTTTTTGATTTTTTAGCATACAATCAGAAGTTGATTTATATTGTGTAGTTATACAATATATTAAGAATATAGCATATAAATCACCCTATGGATGTTTTATATTTTTGATAGCTTATTCAGAATGAATAAGCGTTTGCTTGTTCGGAAAGCACATTTGGAAAACACATTCGGAAAGCTCATTCGGAACGAATGAGCGTATGAGAAAATCTCTGATTTTCGAACGAATGCGCGTAACCACTCGTTCTTTTAGAACGAGTTTAAGAAAATCTCTAATTTTCGAACGAATTAGCGTAAACACTCATTCGTTCAGAATGAGTTATTCAAACGAACGAGCATTAGCATATAATTTATAACATTGCATACACAGAGTAAAATTTTTAATTTTTCGTAGAAAACATTTATGATTTTATGATATACGCATCATTAAATTTTAATATTTTAGATATAAACCGTATAATAAAGAATTTATCATATATAAATTGATAGCTAAATATTTTAAATTAAAGATACCTATTAACACACTTGTTTTTTTATTACATTATATGTGATATGGATAATTAAGAATATTTACACCTTTAACTACTCGACTTTTACTATTGTTTCAGATTGAAAATATAGAACTCCAACAAATGTTTTATTTGTCAGATGGTCAAAGTGCTAAAAAACTTGATGAAAGTTTATAAGAATTGCATCAAAAGGTCAAAAAATTTGCCGCAGTGGGATGTTAGTATTGTGCTTACTTTTTGGTAAATTATATTAGGAGAGTTGCCTTATATGTTTATTGATTTCTATGCAAAAAATATAAATTACGAAAAATTAGAAATTTCTTTGGGCATATAATTTTATAAATTATATACAGTGAAAAATCAAAAAGCTTTTAAGATTTTAATGATTAAATACATTCATATTTAAATAACTATTATGTGATAAAAATGATGTTTATACACGAAATTGAACAATTTATTGAAGAAGATATTGGATATAATGATGTATCATGTATGATATTGCCAGATATTCCAGTCAAAGCTGAAATTATCGTAAAAGAAGATTGTGTGCTTGCAGGATTGGATGTTGCAAAATCCATATTTGATTATTTTAAGATTATATTTAATACCAAATACACCAATGGCAGCCATGTAAGCAATGGATCAGTGATATTTAATTTAGAAGGAAGTGGCATTTCAATTCTTCGTGCAGAACGCATCGTGCTTAATTTTATTGGTCATTTAAGTGGCATTGCAACAATAACAAAAAAGTGCGTAGAGCGAGCTAATGCTATTTCATCTGTGATTATAAGTTGCACGCGAAAAACCACACCAGGGCTTAGAAAATTTGAAAAAATGGCAGTAATCGCAGGTGGTGGTGATTCTCATAGATTTAATCTTTCTGATATGATTATGATAAAAGACAATCACATTAGTGTTATGGGATTAAAAAATGCAATACAATTTGCCAAATTACAAGCGAGTTATACTCAAAAAATAGAAGTTGAAGTTGAATCGAGTGAAGATGCAGTGATTGCCGCAAATCTTGGAGCAGATATTATCATGCTTGATAATATGGCACCAACAGAAATAATTAATACAATCGAGTTGCTCAAAAAAGAAAATTGTCGCAATTCTGTTATAGTTGAGGCGTCTGGAGGAATTGATTTTAAAAATCTTGAAGAATATGCAAAAACAGGAGTGGATGTGATTTCTATGGGCTCATTGATACGAAAATCAAATTGGATTGATGTCAGTCTTAATATATGATGTTACGCATTGGTATGCTTACGAAATGCCATTGTAAAATTATATACAAATGTGAAAATTGTTGAATTGTGATAGTTTTTGGACATACTGAAAAAATCGCTTTTCAACTCAAAATTAAAAAAAATGAGATAATGCCCATTCCCTTCGAGAATTTGCAAACGCTCAGAATGTTCAATCACGAGCAAACGCTCAGAATGTTCAATCACGAGCAAACGCTCGTTTGTTCCAAACGAGCTATTGGAAATTTCTATGAACATCATCCTTATAAAGAATGCGCGTTAAATGATTGTTCATAAGAAATTTTTCAATTTCTCATTGTATAAAATCCTATTTATTATACACCCACCCCAACATTAATAAAATTAATTGTTTAAACAAGATTTGTTAATCCTGCTTTTTTTACAAGTTCAAGTGCCCGTGTTTTTTCTTTATAGTTTAAAACTCTATCCATTTCAGGATATTGATATGCCCTATAACAAGGATTATACTGAAACATTAAATTAAATCGCACATTTTGCATATGCTTTGCAACATATTTTAAGATGGGTTTTGTACAACATTCAACATGTCCAGGAAGCACAAGATGCCGTATAATCAATTCTGCATTTTTATTTGCTTGATTTAAATTTCGTGTAATAATATTCCAATAATTTTTTATATGAGAATATTTATTTGCACATGCATCATTTCCATATCGAAAATCTAATAAATAAACATCTATAACATCATTTAAAAGCTCCATTGTTTCATTTGAGCAATACGCATTAGAATTCCATATCATTGGAATGTTAATATTACAAGCATTCATAATCTGAAATATGGTATAAAGATGTGGTATTGGATCTCCACCTACAAAATTTACATTTTTTGTGCCTTTTTTATGTTGCATAGAAATTTGTTCTGCTATTTTTATAGGATCTACTAAATATCCTTTTATCGCCCCAGATGCAATATCAAAATTCTGGCAATAAATACATGAGAAATTGCACCCTATAAAAAAGATAGTATGCGATGGAACAAGTTCAGACTCTTCACCATAGTGTATAAATTCAGATGCGTAATAAGATTGTTTACCCACTCCACATAAACCCATCTCTCCGTTGATTCGATTTACACCACACCTATGTTCACAAAAATGACAATTTTTAAGAATCTCATGAGCTTGTTTCATTTTCAATGAAAAAAGGGATGTGTCTTTTGCAATTAAATATTTTGCTTTGCTTTTTATATTCAATATATTAAAATATTGTGTCAATCCATCTATATGATTCATTATTTATTATAATATATATTTGACAAGCTATCTTAAAAAACATTTTTTTACGACACTTTAAAGTTCTTAAAATATTGCAATAATGCAGTTGATGGCTTATTTTCCTTAAATTTTATGCAAGTATAAATCAAAGTTCACATATTTTACTGAAAGTTTATAAAAAATGCATTTTTAATATTAATTTAGATATTATCTGACTGTATGATTATATATAACAAAGCCATCCAAAATGATTGGTAATAAACATTATTGATTTTAAGTTTATTTTTTGAATGTGAGTACATTTTCTTCTCATATTAATATTTATTATAATATATACACGATTAAAGTAATTAAAAACTTCGATTAGTGCTAATAATTTGGAATAATGAAATTTAAAAAATTGATATATTTAGAGGAATTATTTACGAGATAACGCTTTTTTGTTCGAAAACAAAATTTCTCCAAAGGAGAAATTTTTAGAAGGAAATTCTCTTTGAGAATTTCCTGAATCAAAGATTTTCTTAAACTCATTCTGAAAGAATGAGTGTTTACGCTCATTCGTTCGAAAATCAGAGATTTTCTCATACGCTCGTTCGTTCCGAACGAGCTTTCCGAATGAGCTTTCCAAACGAGCTATTGAAAATTTTTTTAAACATTATTCTCAAAAAGAATGAGTGTTGAGCATATAACTTTATAAGCCATATATAAAAATAAAAATAAAGATTTGTGTGGAATATTATATGCATATTAATTTAAACAAAAAGAAGAAACCAATAGCTAGATAACGCTCGTTCGTTCCAAACGAGCTATTGAAAAGTTCCCTGAGTGTATAATTTTATAAATTATATACAGTAAGAAAAATTAAACTAAAAATATTTTTTATTTTTTCACACCCATACAAAATACAATAATATCTTCAAAAAAATACCTATTCGACTCTTCATTTTTTATCTCAAATCCATTTGCTTCAATCATATCTTTAATAGCATCTATTCCTGTAAGCGAGGAAATAAGTAAAAGTACAACTCCATGTTTTGCAAGATATTTTTTAACATTGCTAAGAAATTTATTAATAATTTTTTGCCCATCATTCCCTCCATCGTACGCATAATTAATCCACCCATTTATTTTTTCATCTTTACTTGTTGGAAGATAGGGGGAATTGAATAAAATCACATCAAAAAAAGGTATGGTTTTCAATCCATCAAATAAATCTGTTTTTATTACTTCGATGCCATTTAGTTTTGCACAATGCGTTGCAATAGGATTAATTTCAGTTGCTATAAGATTTATATCGATATTCGCCTTTAAAACTGCAGATACAAATCCAGTGCCAGCCCCAACTTCTAAAACATTCATATCATCAAAAACATATTTTAAAGAAAAATCTGCAAGTAAAAAAGAATCTTCTGCTGGTTCATATACACCATCCATAAGAGTTATCAATGCTTTTTTATATTTAATACAAACCATGTGTTATTGAACTTTATTTTTAATAGCTCGTGATTGAACAAACGAGCGTTTGCTCGTGATTGAACATTCTGAGCGTTTGCCCATTCAGAATGAATGAGCTATAAAGAAAATCTTTGATTTTTGATTGATGTTATTTGATTGGAAAGTACACCAAGTTCTTCTGGTGTTAGATTTTCCGCCCTCTTGTTCATAAATTTTTCTGGAAGCATATTTACAACATCTTTTACATTTGGGATGTGTAATAAATGATTTGCAAGTATAATTGCATTTCTTATTTTTTTTCGCCTTTGGCTAAAAACAGCACGAACAAACGAAAGAAAAAACTCTTCATTATCTATCTTGTATGGTGCAGGTCTTGGAATAAGTTTAATTATGGCAGATTGAACTTCTGGAATTGGAATAAATGCACCCTTTGGAACTTTTCGGATTATAGATGCATCTGCAAAATAATTAGTATTAACGGACAATCTACTATAATCTTTAGAATTAGTTTTTGCAATCATGCGTTTTGCAAATTCGTATTGGTACATTAACACACCAAGCTTAAACTTATGTTTAAAAAGCTTAAATGTAATCTCAGAAGAAATTGAATAGGGTAAATTTGCAACGGCTTTATCAAATTGTGGAAGTTTAATATCAAGAATATCACCGTGTATTATTTTAAGATTATCTACGCCCTTAAATCTATCTTGTAATACATTAACAAGACTATAATCAAGTTCTACGGCTATAACTTCTTTTGTACAATCAAGCATTCGTTCAGTAAGATTTCCAATTCCCGGACCAATTTCAAGAACTGTTTCATCTTTTTTTAAATCTGAAGCTTTGACAATTGCATCTAAAGTAGATTCGTCTTTGAGAAAATGTTGATCATGCTGTCCTCCTCGAATATCGTACTTTTTTAAAATTGAAGAAATAGATGGATATGTATTCATTTAATAAATTAGAAATTTATTTCTGTATATAATTTTATAAAATATATGATAACGCTTATATCGTTCTAAAAGTCAAGCTATAAAAAATTATGATTTTTTTATTTTTTTATTCGAAGGGGTAAAGTAAACAATCTGTATTTAATATTAGCATCTTTAAGTTCTTCTATCACACGATCTACAACAATTTTTTCAGGATGATGAAGTCCATGAACTCTTTCATGCAATTCTTCGAAACTTTTAAACTCTTTTTTATTTCTTTCATCCAATATTGCCTTCATTAATTTATTTCCAATACCGGGAAGAAGTTGCAACATATGTAATTTTATAGAAATTGAATGTGCTTCATTAAAAAACTTTATGAATGGTCTCTCAGAATGCTTTATACAATTCTCAAGAATAAAGGGAAGTTCTATCTTGGCCCCAGCACTTAAATCTTCATATTTAAGCACTCTTTTAACATGTGCTATTTCTTCTCTTTTTCCATCACCAATATATACACGAGAATCGATATTTATATCAATATTTTCTTTCGGAATTAATTCCATTAATATAAAATGCTCTTCGCCAATTGCTTGACAAATTGGTTTTTTTTGACGGGTGGGTCTTCGATCAGCAGTACTGCCATAAGGCAAATAATCTAAAATCCATGCATATTCTTCTTTTTTTGGGGTTTTTATCCTGCTTTCCATGAGTGTTTACTCTACATTTAATTTTTTATAGCTCATTCGGAACGAATGAGCGTTGGTATATAATTTGCAAATACATCTTTTTTGAAAGAAAATATGTATTGGAAAAAATATGATAGCTCATCAACGCACATTCTCTTTTCAAGAATGTATTCTTAAATAAAATGAGCGTTATTTGTATTATGTACAAAGAGAAAATTTTTTAATAACTCGTGATTGAACGCTCTGAGTGTTAGCATCTAATTTATAAAATTATTTATTCAGAAAAATTTTCAATTTCTCGTTTCCCATAACTACTTCTATGCTTACTGCAATTAATGATTGTGTTTTTTTATAGCTCATTCGGAACGAATGAGCGTTAGTATATAATTTATAAAATTATTATATATGGAAAAAAATTTAACAGTTCATTCGATACGAATAATCGTTATCTTAAAAAATTTATATTAATGATTTTTTTAATCTATATATTCAGCAACAATATCTAAAATATTATTAAGTTCTTGTTCAGTTAAAGTATATCTTTCTTTTGCATATAGAGTCCTAAGTTCATCTTTTGACTGTGGAATAATATCTGCAATTTTAATCGCAATTTCAAGTTTCATTTTTTTGAGTGCAATTAATTTCTCTACAAGGTCTCTTGAATTTTTCGCACCTGTTTTTGCAAATATATTTACATGATTAAATGATCTTTGCAACATGTATGGAATTACCTCTCCTGCTTTGTTTCGCTCTTCTATAATATCTATAAGAAGTTCCTTTACTTCTGAAATTGTTAAAATTTCTTCACTTATAATTTCTTTCACTATCATTTAAATACACCATATACTTTTTTTAGCTTGTGATTGAACGAACGAGTGTTATCTCGTAATTCAATATATTAATTAGATATTTTTTTTAATTATATACAACTTGTAAAGTTATAGATTTAATACCCATTTTTTTCAAAGATTATTTAACGCTCATTTTTTACAAGAATGAGCTTTGTAAAGAATAATCATTAAATGAGTTGGAAAAATTTTTAATAACTTGTTCAGAATGAACAATCGTTTACTTATTCGATATGAATAATCGTTATCTATATTAGATACTTTTTAAAATTGCATACAAACTAAAAAAATAATATTTTTATTATAGATTGTTCTAATTAAATCATCGACTTTTATCACTTTTATGCATACATCTTAAACATATTAAGCATAAAATACATCACCTATAAAAGAATTTTTTCTAAAAATTTTAATTTAAATATATAATAAAAATATAAAATTTAAAGATAAAAATTACAATATATTCGATCACTCTTTAACTTAGCTATAGTTAAAGATATTTATGACTCTTTTGAGTTATAAATTATTAAATATTGATTAAAATATAATTAATTGTACTTTTGTGGTTTAAGATGCTGTGGTAAAGAAATTACTTCTTTAATGGTATTCCCATCTCTAATTTTAAGAATATACGCCCTTCCTTTCGTTGAAATTACTTTTCCTGTTTTTCCTTGAAATCTTGGATTTGGCATTCCTTTCTGAATACTTGGATCGATATCAATATGCACCATTTGACCCATATCAAATTCTTGAATTGCTTTACTAATTGGGGACAATCCTCTTTCTCTTACTGATTTTTTTAATTTGTATCTGGTGCATGATCTTTCTCCACTTGATTTTGACATTTTTATTATTCTCCTTATTATTATTGTTATTTTTTATTACTTCATAAATATGCACACTTTAAAGTGTGCATTTTAAAAATTTTAACTTTTCAAAATTTAAATATCATGCAATAAGTTATTTTTTATATATTCAATGCCCAACATATCTAACATCTTGGCAATATATGTGTTTTAAAATATTCTTATTTATGTTAAATCTAAATTATTTTGTATTTGAACCTATTTTATTAATAGATTCATCTGACTGTATTATAAAATCTGATTGTATCGCACCCATTCGATCTATATAGTCTGATTTTATTAATCGTATTTCTCGATTGGTTTCATCAATTCGAATATTTGTCCCATCGATTCGATTATTAATTCCATCCATTCGTATTGTAAGTCCTGAATGTATTGCATCAATTCGATCTATGAATTCCATTTTTGTGGATTGTATTTCTCGATTGGTTTCATCAATTCGATCTATGAATTCCATTTTTGTGGATTGTATTTCTCGATTGGTTTCATCAATTCGCTTATTGGTTTCATCGATTTTTACATTTAAATTCATCACATTATTTTCAACAGCTGATAATCGTGACTCAATTCCACCAAGCCTTCCATTTATTGATTCAAGTGCTATCCTAAATCCAGCAAGCTCACCACTTATTGATGTAAACCCTTCTTTTAAATCCCCTATCAATAAACCCCTTGCAACTTCTGCAACTTTATTTATAGATTTCATATGATATGAACTTCCTTTACTAAACATACTATTTTAATTTTTTTTATAATACATAATTTGTAAAATTGTACTATAGAAGAAATTTCCTTTTTTCTCACATAGTTAAGTAATGTATTAATATAATGAATTTACTTAATTTTGAATTGCACATAACTTGTAAAGTTATATATTGAGAGAAATTCATAATTTATCGATAATAATTTATTATGACAATTTTCTCATTGCATAATTTTAATTTCTTATATTATTTAATGCTGCATCTTATTTATAATTATAGGTCAACTGTAATCACATCGAGATCAAGAACTTTTGCATTAATTCCAATCAATGCAGTAAGGCTTGGATTTGTTCTTTTTTCATCACCAGATATTAATTCTTTTACATACAATCCACCATCACAATACACTTCTATTGTTGCATATTCTTCACAATATTCAATAAGCTTAGCTTTTTGCACAGTTCGTTTTCTTATAAGATCTGCCCTTCTATGCAATACACGAGTTGGTGTTTTTTGTTTTATCTCTGTGCATGATAAAGATTCCACTTTTGATTTTAAAAGATCTTCTTCAACTTTTTCATCAAATATTACTTTGAGTTTATATGCTTTACTTGCTTTCGTTGTTTTTAAAATTTCTACTTTTTCCCTTTTAGTAAATTCTAAATCAATAACTTCAACTTTTCCATTTGCAAACGAATTGATTGCATTTTCAAGGTCTTTAACATTAAATGTTCTAATAATCGGATTTACAGCTTCAATAATAAATGGTCTGCCCTCTCCAAGCATCAATGCATCTATGTCTTCTCTTCCTGCACCATGAAATTTTGTATCAATACAATTTGTAAATTTTATAACTTCTTTACTAATAAGTTCATCCACAGATTCTTTGTATTGTTTGCCTGTGAAATTACAAGTATCGCATCCACTTCCCCTACATTTTCTGCATGGCCATCTTGTTTGCGGAATTCCCCGAATGTATTTTTTGTATCGCCCATATATATAAACAGATCTTATTTGAATTGTTACTTTTTCATCACCAAGATCAAGTATAACAACAATATCTGGCTGATTAAAATCCACTACTTTTTTTGTCTTTTTTGAGATTAATTTTCCAACTTCTCGATTTAATTCAGATTTTAGAGGTTCTGCAAAAGGTGTATGAGATTCAGACCATACAATTTCTTCATTTTCACTTAAAAGTCCACTTAATTTTGTTCCTACTAAAAATGTAGAATACTCAATGCCTTCAAGTTCTTGTACTATTTTATCAGTCCATTCATCAAGAGTTTCAAAAAGATTAAGGCATATCCAACAAACTTCATCTTTTCCAATTAAATCATATTCTTGTATATCGTTTTTTTTATTGGATATGTGTTTAATTTTAAAATTTGCATCATTTTCCATTAAGATGAATAATTTAATTGCTTGCCCTCGTTCTTTGTTTGTAAATCCAGTGGATAGATTCGCAAACTGTCGCCCAAGACAATTGTTGCATACATGCCCTTCTGAAATTATCTTTTTTACAATTTGTTGAATTGTGGCATTTTTAGATTGTGTTAACTCTTTTGTTTGATTCATTTATTTATTTAAAAACTGTGTGGAATTATTTAAATCCATTGTAACTATCCAAATAATTAATAATTTTTGCCATTTTAATATATAATTTGTAAAAATCATATACTATTAAAAAATGGGAAATTAAAATGTTCTTATGAACAATCATATAACAATTATTCTTTACAAAGTTCATTCTTATAAAGAATGAGCGTTAAATGAGCTTTGAAAATAATGAGTGTCTAGCATACAATTTTTAAATTATATGCAATAAAAAAATAAGATTGTTCGCGCATACTATCTTAAAGATAAATAATTTTAAAATCCCTTATATTCATGATAGATTAAATGTATATTAAACTAAAGGAGTGTTCCAAATTTTAATCTAAAATATTTATTATAACTTTAAATTTTTGATTTAAAATATCAAGAAATCGAGATAATGTTCATTCATAACAAATAAAATATCGAATAGAGATTATTCGTTCCGAATGAGCAAACGCTCGTTTATTTCAAACGAGCTATCAAAGATTTTCCCCTACAATCATTCTGAACAAGTATATTGAAAAAATTTCTCTGCACACAATATTATAAATTGTATATAATAAAAAATTTATTAAATAATAAAAATTTATTTTATAACATCAGTCAAATCATTAAAATTTCCGAATGAATAAACTTTAAATAGTTGGAAAAAAATTTCTAAAATATACACTCCTTTAAAGTGTATATATTCTAAAAAGAATGGAAATTTAGCATACAATTCTGCAAATTATATGTAATAAGAAATTGGAAATTTATTTGAGTGTATAATTTTATAAATTATATACAGTAAAAAATAAAATTACCACTTTTCAGAGCTGATAATTTCATCAAAGTTTCCATCTGTTACAGATTTTTGACACTCTCGCGGATCCATTCCCTCGACAGTAAGTCCCAATGTAACGCATGTGCCCATAATCTCCTTCATTGCAGGTTTGAGCTTATCTGAAAGTATATCTTCTTTCTTCATTCGTGCAATTTTTGCAATCTGTTGAAGTGTTATGTTACCAACAACTTCATTACCTGCTGTACCAGATCCTTTCTTTAATCCAATTTCCTTTAAAATAAGTGCAGCCGTTGGAGGAGTTCCAACTTCTATTTCAAAATTCTTTTTATCATCAATGATTACTTTTATAGGAACTTGCATTCCATTGTAATCTTTTGTTTTTTTGTTTATGCCATCTATAATTTCTTTTATATTTACACCAAGCGGACCAAGTGCTGGGCCAAGTGGTGGACCAGGTGTTGCTTTTCCGCCTGCTACTAATGCTTCTACTATATTTACCATTTTTTTATTATCTCCTTAATTTAATTAATTTTTATTTGAAATTTCTAATTGCATATAATTTGTAAAATTATATACCCAAAGAATTTTCCTTTTTCCCGTAGCTTGTTCGAAACAAACAAGCGTTAATATATTGCCCAAAAGGCATATACTTAATGCACATTTCAACAAATTATTTATTTACAAATAGTCCGAAAAAAATATGCTCTAAAAAATTATTGTTTTTCAATCGAATTTGATAAATTTTACAAAATCTTATACTTGCCTTTGTATAAAAAATATATATTACATAGTTAAGTAAAGTAGATTGTAAAGTCCGTGATAGACAATGCATCAAACTTTTACTTATTATACTTGTAACTTGTTTTATATTTGTCCTTCATTCCTTAAAGATTTGGTTGCGCACCACATCCACGAATTCTTCAGCGTCTTTTGTCTGCCAAGGTAACCCCATTGAACCACTTAAATCATGCCCAGCAGTATTTATAACAACAGTTGGAAATCCCCAAAGAAAATAAATACCAAATACTAATGGTATAATTCCTATTAAAATTGGAATGGTGATAAGCCCCAGTAATATAAATATAATACCTTCCCTAATATGTCGCTTTTTTCCAATTCGAACTGAAGTAATATGTTTTAAAGGAATGTCTTCTCGAAACCACCACTAAACCAATCTTTTTTTCTATAATATATAATGCGCTTAGATGTTACTTTTCCAAATCGATTACTGATAAAGACTTGTTCATTATATTCTTCGACCATAGATTAGACTTGTACTTTATTATTATATATAGTTATGTATTTAATATTCTTGTTCATTATATTCTTCGACCATATATTAGACTTGTTGCGTAATAATTTATACTACCGCAGCATACTGATTTCTAAAGCTCATTTGGAATGAATGAGCGTTTGCGAGTCAACGCACATTCTCTTCGAGAATGTGCTTTCAAAGAGAATGAGCGATAAAGCGAAATTTTATCGAAACATATCGATTTAGGGTATAAATTGCCTTAATTTGCAACAAGTCTATTATTTTCCCCACTATACTATTTTCTATTTATTAAAATTCATCTAAAATATATATAAGTATTAAAGAAATTTTAACTTTCACTTCAAAAGATTTCATATTCACAAAACTTGTTTTGCATTCTCATAATTTATATGTAAAATTTTCAATTTCTCGAAATTAATTTTTATTTTCTTTTTTAAGAATACGAACACTGTCCCCACGAATCGTTATTGGAATGGGTACAACTGCATCAAACAATTCTACTGTAATTTCTTCATGTTTTTCATCAATTCGTTTAACCCGTGCTTTTTCACCTTTAAATGGACCCGATATAAGTTCTATTATTGCACCTACTGTAATTCCTGTGATTGTTGGCTTCGGTGTTAAAAAATGAACAATTTCAGCCATATTTGAATTGCCTTTTATGATTGACCTAGCATGCGGCACAGATTGGATTGCATCTTCGACTTCGCCTGAATTGACAGCTTCAACTAATACATATCCTTTAAGTTCATCTGGTGAAAGAATTGCACGAATATCAAGATTGTCTTTTCTTATGACATTTTCAAGTGTGGTTGCAACCTTTTTTTCTTTATTTACAGTAGTTTTTACAACAAATATTGAAGATTGTTCTTCTGTTTGCATCATATCCATCTAGGCACTATCGTTAAAAATACAAATATTATAAAACCAACAAGCCCGATAATTAAAATACCTACACTTGTGACTTTTGCAATCGTTAAAAACTCTTCTTTAGAAGGTTTTTTTGTTAATTTTATTACTCTATGATAAGATTTTAAAATCTGACCAACTTTATTGAATGATAACATGTTCTTATTAAAATTGATTGAGTGTATTTAAATCTATCTCACAAAATCAATTCCATACTTGACAGCTACATTTTTAGCAACTGCGTGCCCATGTCCATAGATTTGCGAGGAATTTACACCCGTGACTATAAGCATTGTACGAACAGTATGTTCAAATTCTGGATCTACCTGCGCACCCCATATAATTCGTGCACTAGGATCGATTCTTTCATACAATTCCTGCACAACTGATTCCGCATCTGCAATAGTCATATCTGGACCTCCTGTCACATTTACAAGAGCTGATGTTGCACCAGATATATCTACATCAAGTAGCGGACTTCTTAGAGCTTTTTGGACTGACTCTATGGCTTTATTTTCACTTTCTGCCTCTCCAAGACCTATCATTGCAACGCCACCATTTTGCATAATAGTTCTTACATCTGCGAAATCAAGATTTACAAGCCCAATTTCTGTAATGATTTCCGTAATTCCTTTCACTGCACGCATCAAAACTTCATCAGCTACTTTGAATGCGGTTTGTAGCGGCATTCTTGGAACTACTTCAAGTAATTTATTATTTGGTATGACAATTACAGTATCTGCAACTTCATGCAATCTTTTAAGCCCTGCTTCTGCATTAGCTCGTCTTACTTCGCCTTCTACTGAAAATGGTAATGTCACAACTGCTATTGTGAGTGCTCCTGCATTTCGTGCCGCTTCTGCCACAATTGGTGCAGAACCCGTTCCTGTACCCCCCCCAAGACCTGCAGTTATAAAAACCATGTCCCCATTAACCATTTCTTGAATTTCTTCTATGCTTTCGAGTGCCGCATCTTCTCCCATTTGTGGAAGACTTCCGGCTCCAAGCCCACGAGTTTTCTTTCTACCGAGTAAAATTTTTTTATCTGCTCTTGTAGATAGAAGATGATGTGCGTCTGTATTCATTGCGATAAATTCTGCACCTTCTATGCCTTCATCCATCATTCTTTT
Source organism: Methanosarcinales archaeon (assembly GCA_012329085.1). The sequence continues at coordinate 15,495 of JAAXQB010000164.1, forward strand.
AACACTATTTGAGCCTCCACCCCCACATCCTATAACTTTTATGTGTGTTTGTAAACCTTGTAATAATAATTCTAATTCTTTATCTACTTCGCTTTGCGGAGTGTTGTTTGCGTTAAGATATTGATCATGCGTGGATTTTGATAATGCAGCTTCTATTATGGATTTCATTTATTATTCCTCAATTAATTAGTAAAAGAGAGTTAAGTATTTTAAATGTCATGATTTGCACCAATTGTTTTATATTTTATTTTTATATTATAGTATATGATGTCCCCTGCTTGCACAATAAGGATTGTTCACTTGTTTGATGCAAAAATTACAAATAATATAAAATACCTATCATTTTATATTATTCTTTCGCTATTTTAATTGTATATAACTTATAAAGTTATATACTCAAAGAAATTTCTAATTTCTTATTTTTTTTATTTTATATCGTCCTATGTATTATTTATAGTTTTTCATTGTATATAAACTTGAAAGTTATTATACTCAAAGAATTTTTTAATAGTTTATTTGGAACAAACAAATGTTATTTTGTTTTTATAGCACATTCAGAATGAATGTGCGTTAGAAAAAATCTTTGATTTTTGATAGTTTTATAAGTAATATTATGAGAAATTAAAAAAAATTCTCTTAATACATAATGATAAAAATTATATACTAACGCTCGTTTGTTCAATCACGAGCTATAAAAAAGATACAATTAAAACTACAATAATATGATAATATTAAACAACAATTTAATTAAAATTGAAATGGATTGATATTTTTTGAAATGATACTTGAAAAATATACTTTAATTGATGCAAAAACTAAATAATTTATATTAGTTTTCAAGATTCCATAATTCATCGCCAACAAAATGTACTGATTTAACTGCTTTGCCTGAATCTGCTTTCATAGAATCGCCCGACACAAGTGCAATGCCTATTGCGAGTGGTTTTCCATGAGTGGAATCTATAACAATGACACTGTCTCCTTTTTGTATATTTAAATCTGCTTCGACAATGCCGGGACACATTACATCTGCACCATTTACTATAAATCGTATTGCACCAGAATCTATTTTAACAAGATTATAGTTAAGATTAAATTTAATAACTCCACGAAGTAATGGAAGTATTTTTTCACCGATATTTCTATATTTAGGAATTTTATTTTCTGTTGTAGGTTTAAAAAAAAGATTTTTGCCATCTACACAAATAATTGAAAAATCATTGTATTTAATAATTTCAAATTTACTATCTTTAATTGAATTTGTTGTATCTCCAAATATTAAATTAATTTCTTTCATTAATTTATTTTTATCATTTTTTCTTATAAATATTCTAGATTTTACTTTCAATATATTCCCCTATGCAATTTATAGCATCTTTTTTTGCATATTTTCATTATAATTTATAATAAAAATCTACTTAAATTTATGGGATTTTAAATTATATATAGTTTTTGGACATGTAGGATTCATCTCAAAACTAAAAATTTTCTTTATTGCAAATTTTCAAATTTTTATCATCAAATAACGCTCGTTCGTTCAATCACAAGCAAACGATCAGAGCGTTCCGAACGAGCTATAAAAAAATATAAATACTTATGTGTGCATAATATTGCTCTAATTTTAACTATGTGTGATCTAAATGTATATAACTTGATTGAAGAAGGTACAACAAAAATTTTAACACCAATTTCAAACAAATCTGATAAAATTATTTCTAATGTGCCAGTATTTTTCAATCCTATAATGGAACTTAATCGTGATATTTCTATTGCTGTGACTGCAGTTTTTGTAAATCGATTAATCGAAAAAAAAAATATTTGTTTATCAGACATAAGATATGCAGATGCTTTGGCAGCATCTGGAGTTAGGGGGGTTAGAATTGCAAATGAAATTGGACTTGATACTACAATCAATGATTGGAAACAAAGTTCATATAACCTCATTAAAAAAAACATACAATTAAATTCTTTAGAAAAACTTGCAAAAGCAACACATAATAATGCAAATGTTTTATTGTATAGTGATGCATACCACATTGTAGATATAGATCCTTTTGGATCTCCGTCTCAATTTCTTGATGCAGCTTGTAAATCGGTTGTAAATTTACTTGAAATTACGGCGACAGATACCGCACCATTATGTGGGGCACATTTAAATTCAGGAATTAGAAAATATTCTGCAGTTCCGTTTAATAATGAATATCATAGTGAAATGGGGGTTAGAATTTTACTTGGAAAAGTTGCATTTGAACTTGCAAAACATGATAAAGGAATGGTGCCGCTTTTATCTCATGCAACAAAACATTATATTAGAACTTATCTTGAAATTGAGAAAGGTGCAAAAAATGCAAATCGTACTTTAAAAAATATTGGATATATAGTACATTGTATCCAATGTGGGCATCGGGAGAGCTTAAAAGGGATTGCAATTGCAATAGATAAATATTGTAAATTGTGTGGTAAAAAGGTTAATATTGCTGGACCTATTTGGCTTGGAATATTACATACAAAAGAGTTTTTGAGTGATGTATTAATTGAAATAGAAAATCGGTGTTTATCTACAAAATTAATTGCAACTAAGATAATTTCACTTTGTAAATATGAATTAGACACTCCAACATTTTACGATCAGCATAAAATATGCAAATCTCTTAAAATTTCTGCAAAAGATATGAATTCATTAATAGAGTTGCTTAAAAAAAATGGTTTTAAAGCATCACGAACACATTTTAATGGCACTTCTTTTAAAACAGATGCAGAAATAACGATTATAAAAGAAATTGTAGCAACAATTGAATAAATATTAGTATATAGCAATGCTATAAAGCATAATATTATATAGGATAAAATCAATGTAGTATATTATCATTAATAATACACTATGTAAATTGAATAATATTTAAATAATAGAATGTCTAATTTAGAGGATGATAAAAGATGAGATTCACTACATAGGCAAATATAGTAAAATTAAAAATTTTCTCTTAGCATATAATTTTATAAATTGCATATCATTAAAAATTATATTAAATAAAAAAATTTGATTTAGTAATAATAAAATTGTAAAATTTAAAGATGATTAAAATTTAACAATAAAACAAAAACATTTGTACAAATGTGAGATATTGATTGTTCGTTCCGAACGAGCAAACACTCGTTCATTCCGAACAAGCTGTCGAAAATTAAAAATTTTCTTATAGAATGAGCATTAAATAGATAATTATATAACATATAATTCTATATGTTTTATATATAATAAAAAACTATTTGATATTTAAAGTAAAAGTTCCATATTTTTAATACGATTTAAATTAAAGACGGAAAATTTTATAAAGCATGCATGCATTTATATTTATGATGAATTAATTATTAAGTATAATTTTATATTTATAATACGGGATGATATATATTTTAAAATTGTGGAAAAGATATTTCATTTTTTTAAACCATATATTTAAAATTTTATGGAATGTATTATCCCATTAAGCACATAGGACAAGATAGCACTCGTTCGTTCCGAACGAGCTGTCGAAAATCAGAAATTTTATTAAACTCATTCTGAAAGAATGGGTGATTACGCTCATTCGTTCCGAACGAGCTTTCCGAACGAGCTTTCCGAACGAGCTGTCGAAAATAACTAACTAAATAGATAAAAGGTAATAATCATGGATGAAAAATATATTGGACAACTATTTTTACAAGAAAAACCAACACGCATAATTCTCACAATAAATTCACTTGGGAAAACATACACTTCAATAATTGCAAATGAAATTAAATCTACTTTTGCACATACAACTAATATTCTTTACAAAATGGAAGAACGAGAACTTGTAAAATTTACCTCAGAAGGTCGCATAAAATATATAGAACTTACTGAGCAAGGTCTAAAAGTAGCAAACGCATTAGAATTGTTAATATCCGAGCTTGGTGCTAAATTCCAACCAAATGAAACTGATACAGTTTCATTACAAGAAAAAATTAATAAACTTCGTTTAAATCTTGAAGTTACATATCGAAAACTTAAAGAAAGTGGTGCAAATAAAACTGCAATTATTGAGGGTATGTTACCATTTAACAATGAAATTAAATTATTAGATAATACAATAGAAGATTTGAAAAAATCATCTAAAAAAATTGATGAATTGATATTAATTTCTTTAAATGATGTAAGAGTTCGTTTTGAATCAATTATAAATTCTTAAAACAGTATATTTAAAATAATGTTATTTTTTTATAGTATGTTAATTTATAAAGTTATGTACTAAGAGAAATAAATAATTATTATCTCGTTTTTAAGAATGATAATTTTAAAGTGAGTGCATTCAATAATATGTCAATTTTGAATGATTTGACCAATCGTATTTCTAAAATTAACAATTTAACTACAACATCGATACAAAGCACAGATAACAATCATAGAATTGTATTACTTGGAATAGGTAATGAAAGTAGAGGGGATGATGGGCTTGGACCGTATGTAATAAATAACATAAATATTACAAGAGACAATTTTATGTTACTTAATTGTGGAGAGGTTCCAGAATCATTTACAGGAAAAATAATTAAATTTATACCAAGTCATATAATTTTAATAGATGTGGCAAAAATGGGACTTGCAGTAGGAGCTATGCGAATTGTAGAATGTTCTGAAATTAAAGGATTGGGTATAAGCACACATCAATTGCCGCTCAATATGTTTACAGATTATCTTGAAAAAGAAACCGGTGCAGATATTTTTTTAATTGGTGTTGAGCCTAAAACAACTGGTTTTTCAATGAACATAAGTGAAAAAGTAAAATTTTCTGCAGATTTATTGATAAAAGATTTAACAAATTTACTTATACAATTTTGATTAATAGATTTGTAATCTGCAGCAATTATATTTTTTAATTGTATATAACTTGTAAAGTTATATACTTATCTTAAATCATTATTATTTTTACAACATATAATTTTATAAATTATATATATATATATATTTAAAAATTTTCTTCCTGTGTAGTAATTTTACAAATTGTATATAATAAAAAATTTTCTAAAATTTCATATATGGAAAAATGAAAATTAAAGATTATTAAACCATAAAAACTTGATTGGCATAATATTGATTAAGTCAAATAGAATATTGAAGTGCAATACATTTTATATGTTAAATGCACACCAATTTTTTACGATATATAATTTGTGAAATTATATATTGAGAGAAATTTTTTAATTTCTCGTAATTTGTCTTTATAAAAAATGGATGATTGCATGTCAAATAGTTTTTATAACAATAGCAGCATATATAAATATGTGGTAGATGCAACACAATCAATGGAAAAATCTATAATCACATATGAATACATTTTAAAGCTTTTCGAAAAATTATAATTTTTTTTCTCTGCATATAATAGACTTGTTGCAAATTAAAGCAAGTTATACCATAAATCGATATGCTGCGATAAAATTTCGCTTTTTTAGAAATCAGTATGCTGCGGCAGTATAAATTATTACGCAACAAGTCTAATTTATAAAATTGGATATTTAACACCCATTCTTTCAGAATGAGTTAAATAAATTTCCAATTTACCGTAATTCATTCTATTTTCAAGGATGATTACTATTTCGAATTCCTGAATTATATGTAAAAAATAAATAGGTAACGAAAAATGAGTTCAAACTATAATAAATTAAAAAAAAATATTTTAATTAAAATATCTATCGCATTTATTTTTACAATATTGCTATTTTCGATAAAAGAATTTGTGCCATTAATTCAAGATAATATTGCATGGGCTGCCATCATGTTTATATTATTTGGAATATTGTATTTATCGATAAATAAAGATATTGTAAAGTGGAATTCCATAATAATGGAAAAAGAAGATCTTGTTGATACCATATTTAAAAAAATGCCTCATCCGCTTGGGATATTTTATGCAGATGAAGAATGTAGAATACAATATGCAAATGATGAATTTGGAGAACTTAGGGGATTTAGAAGTAGAGATGATATAATTGGAAAAACACCAGAAGCAATTCTTGGAGTTGAAAAAAGTATTGTAAGAAAGGTGCTTGAAACAGGAGAAACTATTATAAATAGGCGGAGAGACCCTATTATGAATTATAAAGGAGATGTTTTGCACCATATAATTTCTTGTATTCCAATAAAAAATAAAATGGGAAAAATAAAAGGAGTTCTTGAAATTCTAATAGATGTCACAAAGCTTATTGAACAAGAAGAATTGACCCATCAAATACTTAAAACTATTCCATACCCATCAAGTGTTTTCTTTGTTAATACAGAATATAAAATTAGTTATGCCAATGATGAATTTGCAAAACTTAGAGGATTTAAGGAAGGAGAAGATATTATATGGAAAGAACCAGAAGAAATTCTTGGAGTTGAGAAAAGTATTATTCGTGAAGTAATTGATACTAAAAAGGCAATAATTAATGAGAAAAGAGATCCGATTATTGACCACAAGGGCAATAAATTATACCACCTCATATCCTGCCTTCCTATAAAAGATAATATGGGTAAATTATTGGGGGCACTTGAAGTATTAACTGATATTACAAAGCATAGGGCACAAGAAGAACTTACTAAACAAATCATTAGAAAAATGCCATATCCAACACATGTTGTATTTATTGATACTGATAAAAAAATACGATATGCAGATGAGGATTTTACAAAATTTGTTAAAGCCAAATCTGTTGAAGATTTAATAGGAAAGCGTATAAGTGAAGTATTGGATGACGAAGATATAAAGAAGCCAATTACTGAAATGGTAATAGATTATAAGGAACCTATACTTAATAAAAAACTTACACTAAAAAAGATGAGTGATTGTGGTACAAAAGAAGAATCGATTCAAGTAGTAGTATCTTGCATTCCAATTGAAGATGAAGATAGTAATTTGGTGGGTGCATTAGAAACATTTATTGAAATATCTGAAATAAAACATTTGTGTAAAGAATTGAAAGATGCTTAAAATTA
>JAAXQB010000315.1 GCA_012329085.1 Methanosarcinales archaeon
ATAATCCCTATCTGAAAAATATTCTTGTTCTTTAGTTGGATTTAAAGGGTTTAAAGTATTTAAAAATGTTCCTAATTCATTTACTGTAATATCGTATTCAAGATTTCTATTACCATAAATAGAATCTAAAGATTTTATTTTTTCATAAATAGTGTCATTATCTGTTGTAATTTCTTTAATAACTATAGTGTCTTTTATTAGATAAGGAATATCTAACACCACCAAGTCAATAATAGGGTTTGTACCAAAATCAACACCATTTGTAGGAAGGCTTAGTTGAGAAATTAAAGTAGCTTTTAAATAACCAAAATCAGTATTATTATTTACTCCTAATAAAGATAAAGGTTGTTTGTTAAAATCATTATTATCAACTCTATTTTTTTCAACTTCCACATTGTAAGCAATAATTTCAATAGCTGTATCACCAACGGAGAACTTGTTATTGTTTACTAAATCTATAGCAATATCTTCAAAGTCTTTTTCACAGGCTACTATCCCTAAAAGTAAGATTAGTACGATACCAATATGCTTAATATTGGTCATAATTTTATTTAACATAAACAATTTCTTTTTTTAGCTATGAATTATAATACTTTGGTTAGGTAGAAGTCTGAATAAGCTTCTGTAAAACTTTCTAAAGGTTGGTAGTCTAAAACAGGTGTTTCAAGATTATCAATAAAAGAATTCAAGTCATCATTTAAATTTTCACTTCCTTTTATAACAGCATCTGCATTTTCAATAGCAATTTTCATAAAAGCATCATTACTTTCTTTTTGTAATGAATTTAATTTGTTTTCAGAAATTTTATCAAATTTAATTTTATCAATCAATTTTTTATTACTCAAAACACCATTTGTATTGTTATTAAATGCCGAAACTACAATCTTACTTTCAATAAATAAAGGATCATTTTTGTAAAATTCTCTTAAATAAAGTGGTAATAAAGAGGCCATCCAACCATGTATATGAATTATATCGGGAGCCCATTTTAATTTTTTTACTGTTTCTACAACTCCTTTTGCAAAGAAAATGGCTCTTTCGTCATTATCTTCAAATAGCTTTCCATCTTCGTTAGTAAAAACTGCTTTTCGTTTAAAATATTCTTCATTATCAATAAAGTAAACTTGCATTCTTTCTTTAGGAATTGAAGCTACTTTAATAATTAACGGCATATCTACATCATTAATAATGAGGTTCATACCTGATAATCTAATTACTTCATGTAATTGATGTCTACGTTCATTTATCACTCCAAATCTCGGCATAAACATTCTTATTTGAGCTCCTTGTTGGTGCATTTCTTTAGGCACTTCAAATGCCATTTTTGACACTTCTGTTTCAGGTAAATAAGGGGTTAACTCCGACGATATAAAAAGTATTCTTTTGTCTTTCATTTATCAATCTATTTTGAATCGGTGCAAAATTACGAAATTATATGTAATTGTAAGATGTATTTTATAAGTTTGACCCTTAATTAACAATTATTAACAGCTCAATGAAAGTTTTTAAAACTATAAAATCTATTCAAAGTAGTTTTTCAAAAATTGATAAAACTAAAACATTAGGATTTGTGCCAACCATGGGAGCATTGCATGAAGGGCATTTATCAATTATTAAAAAAGCACAAAAAGAAAATGACAATGTTGTTGTTAGTATTTTTGTAAACCCAACACAATTTGATGAAAAAGAAGATTTAATAAAGTATCCTCATACGCTTGAAAATGACTTGAAGGTGTTAAAAGAGATATCTTGCGACTTTGTTTTTAACCCAACAGTAGATGAAATTTATAATTCAAATATAAAATCTGAACCATTTAATTTTGAAGGTTTAGATAAAGTTATGGAAGGCGCTTTTAGAAATGGTCATTTTAATGGTGTTGGCACCATAGTTAAAAAACTATTTGAAATAATAAAACCCAATAATGCCTATTTTGGCGAAAAAGATTATCAACAATTACAAATTATCAAAAAAATGGTAGTTACTAATAAACTTCCTGTACAAATTATTCCTTGTAAAATTTTTAGAGAAAAAGATGGTTTAGCAATGAGTTCTAGAAATACACGACTAAATAAAGAGCAAAGAAGTGCTGCTCCATTTATTTACAAAACCTTGTTAAAAAGCAAAGAATTATTCCTTGAAAAAGATATAAATTTTATTATAAATTTTGTTAAAAATGAGTTTAAAAACAATCAAATACTTACATTAGAGTATTTTGAAATAGCTGATTCAGAAACGCTTACATTTTCAAATTATAAGGTTGATAACAAAAACTTTAGAGCATTTATTGCTACCTTTGCAGGAGATGTTAGATTAATAGATAATATAGCATTAAATTGAGTAACTTTGCACCGTAAAAATGAAGCTATAAAATGAATATTGAAGTTGTAAAATCAAAAATACACCGTGTAAAAATTACGGGTTCTGATTTGAACTATATTGGTAGTATTACCATTGATGAAGATTTAATGGATGCATCCAATATAATAGAAGGAGAGAAAGTTCATATTGTAAACATAAACAATGGTGAGCGTTTTATTACTTATGCTATTAAAGGAGAAAGAAAAAGTGGCGATATTGTTTTAAATGGTCCTGCGGCAAGAAGAGTTGTAAAAGGTGATATTATTATTATTATAAGCTATGCAATGCTTGAGTTTGAAGAAGCCAAAACATTTAAACCATCCATTATTTTCCCGAATGAGAATGATAATTCTTTGACATAATAATTGAAAATTAAATATAAAAAAACAATATTTACAGTACTTCCAATAGCATTGGGAGTATTTTTGATTTGGTTTTCTTTGTCTAAGCTTAAACCTGAAGATATTGTTGCAATTAAAAACTCTTTTAAAACTGCTAATTATTGGTGGGTAGCACTTTCGTTATTTTTTGGAACTCTTAGTCATTTATCAAGAGCTTATCGTTGGCAATTTATGTTTGAACCTTTAGGGTATAAACCTAAGTTTGCAAATAGTGTTATGGCAGTTTTGGTTGCTTATTTGGTAAATTTAATGATTCCAAGAGCTGGTGAATTTGCCAGAGCTACGGCTATCTCAAAATATGAAAAAATTCCTTTTGAAAAAGCTTTTGGAACCATTGTTTCTGAACGAATTGCCGATGTAATTATGCTATTGGGTATTATGGCCACCGCATTTTTCTTGCAAACAAAGTTACTAACTGCTTATTTGTTTAAAAATGAAACTTTAACTTCAAATAACATTTGGTATTTTATTATTGGTTTGGTTGTTTTTGGATTATTGTTCTTTTGGATAATCCAAAAATCAAATAACCCTTTTATTAAAAAAATTCAAAAATTTATTTATGGATTAATTCAAGGAGTAATTAGTATTTTTAAAATGAAAAAAAAGTGGGCATTTATTTTTCATACTGTATTTATTTGGGCAATGTATGTTTTAATGTTTTATACCGTAACCTTTGCCCTACCCGAAACTACAAATTTATCTTTTAGTGCCATTATTGTAGGTTTTGTTGTTGGCGGATTGAGTATGGCATTAACCAATGGTGGTTTAGGAACTTATCCAGTTTTTGTAGCAAGTGCTATCACCTTATATGGTGTAGATCAAAATCCTGCTCTTGCCTTTGGTTGGATTATGTGGACAGCCCAAACTTTAATGGTGCTATTTTTTGGTGGGATATCATTTTTATTATTACCAATTTACAATCGGAAAAAAGCATAAGCTATGCTTGACAAAACATTTTATAGTAACGGAAAATTATTGATTACAGCAGAATATTTAGTTCTTGACGGAGCGAAATCTTTGGCTTTACCTACAAAATTTGGTCAAAATATGGTAGTTGAAAAAATTAGCCAACCCAAATTGATATGGAACAGCTTTAATTATCAAAAAAAACTTTGGTTTAGTTGTACTTTTAATTTACCAAATTTAGATATTGAAAGTTCAAATCAAGACTTAAAAATTACTAAAACACTTCAAAACATTTTAAAAGAAGCTCAAAAATTAACCTCAATAACTATTGGGGCATTTTTTTTAAGTAATAAAAACGGATTTTCTATAAAAACTAATTTAACTTTTCCCAATAACTGGGGTTTAGGTACTTCTTCTACTTTAATTAATAACATTGCACAGTGGGCAAATATCAATGCTTTTGAATTGCTAAAAAATAGTTTTGGAGGTAGCGGTTATGATATTGCGTGTGCACAAAATAACAAGCCAATTACTTATCAAATAATAAATAACAAGCCCAAAGTTGAGCCAGTAGTTTTTAACCCTTCCTTTAAATATCAACTCTATTTTGTGTACCTTAACAAAAAACAAAATAGTAAAGAAGCAATTCTTAATTACCAAAAAAATAAAGATGCTATTTTCGCTTTTGCGGAAGAAGTTTCTCAAATAACAAATGCAGTAACCCATACTAAAAAAATCACTGATTTTGAAAAATTAATTATTGAGCACGAAAAAATAATAGCTTCCGTTATTAAACAAAAGCCTATTCAGCAAGAATTATTTGCAGGTTATTTTGGGCAAACCAAAAGTTTAGGCGCTTGGGGCGGCGATTTTATTTTAGCAACTGGAAATAAGGAAACACCTAGCTACTTTAAAAACAAAGGATTTAAAACGGTAATTCCATATAAAGATATGATTTTGTGAAATTTTAGCAAAACAGAATATTTTTTATGTCACAGAGAATCACAAATATTTTAGCAGAATAGCAAAGAAGATAAAATAAAAATTAACTCTTAAAACCTTAGCGAAACTTTGCGTTATTTTAGCGTATTTTTGCGATATAAATATGAAACAAAAAGTAATTATTATCGGTGGCGGAGCAGCAGGTTTTTTTGCTGCAATTACTATTGCAGAAACCAACCCAAATTTAGAAGTAATTATCCTTGAAAAAGGCAATAAAATATTACAAAAAGTAAAAATTTCTGGAGGTGGTAGATGTAATGTAACCCATGCTTGTTTTACACCCAAAGAATTGGTTGAATTTTATCCTAGAGGTAAAAAAGAATTATTAGGTCCGTTTCACCAATTTATGACAGATGATACCATGGAGTGGTTTGAAAATAGAGGTGTGCCATTAAAAATAGAAGAAGACAATCGTGTTTTTCCTGAATCTAACGCTTCACAAAGTATTATAGATTGTTTGACCGAAAGCGCAAAAAAAACTGGTGTAATTCTAGAATTAAATCAAAATGTAGAAAGTATCGAAAATAAAGATACTCAGTTTATTATAAAAACAAGTACTCAAGAATTTATTGCCGATAAATTATTAATTGCAAGTGGGAGTAACCCTAAAATTTGGGACTTAATATCCAAACTTGGTCATAAAATAGTAAGTCCTGTACCATCATTATTTACATTTAATATTAGTGATAACCGAATTAAAGAAATCCCTGGAGTTGTTGCGCTAAAAGCAACAGTTTCTCTTATTGATTCTAAATTGGAAACTAGTGGACCATTATTAATTACACATTGGGGACTTAGCGGACCGGCTGTTTTAAAACTATCGGCTTTTGGAGCATTATTTTTGGCAGATAAAAACTACCAATATGATGTAAAAGTAAATTGGTTATCAAAGTCTTTTGATACAGTGTTACACAAGTTAAAAATTTTAAAAAGAGAAAACCCTAAAAAACAAATTATAGTAAAAACTGTTTTTAAAGATATTCCTAAAAGATTGTGGGAAAACTTGGTATTAGCAGCTAAAATTAAGCAAGACCAACGCTGGGCTGATGTTTCTAACAAACAATTAGATAGTTTAGCAAACCAACTTACCAACTCTACTTTTAATGCCTATGGAAAAACAACTTTTAAAGAAGAATTTGTTACTGCTGGAGGTGTTGATTTAAAAGAAATTAATTTTAAACGTTTTGAAAGTAAAATTCATAAAAACCTTTTCTTTGCTGGTGAAGTGCTTAATATTGATGCGGTTACTGGTGGTTTTAATTTTCAAAATGCTTGGACAGGTGGTTATATTGTAGGGAAAGCGATTTCATAGCAATTATTTGTAGCTGTTGTTAGTCACTGACTTTTCCTCTCAAATAAGTTTCAGGTGTTAAAATTGCCAATTCACTTTTCTTAAAATCTTTGATATTTCTTGTTAAGATGGCTTTAATTTCTCCATTTTCTATTGCGGAAAAATTTTGCAGAGCGTATTCAAAGTCTTTAAACTCTGAATTTAGTGCATTAAAAACAGCATTTTTATCCATTTTAATTATTTCGATTATACTAAGAAGTTGCTTTATTTTTTCAACAACAATATCATGTTTAGCTGTTTTTCTCAATAAATAATAAACATTAGAAACTATTACTGGAGTTGTAAATCCTATTAATTTATTTTCCTCACATAAATTAAGAACTTCTGTAGCATACTTTGTAAATGGTTTTCTATCAAAAAAGAAGTCAAGTATTACGTCTGTGTCAATTAAAACTTTGTCCATTATAAATATTTTTCTTCTAAACGGTTTTCAAGTTCTTTTTTATAATCCATATCCTTAGGCATCTTAAAATAGCCTTTTAAGGATTCTACGACTGGGCCAAGCTTTTCTGTTTTTTGTTTACGTTTTTCTTTTGTAAGTATTTTTAAATAATTTTCAATAATGTCCGATAAACTACGATTCTTTTCTTTCGCATAGTTTTTTGCTCGTTCAATTACTTTTTGTTCAATTGTTAATGTTAGTTTTGTATTCATGATAATAAGTTTGTGAGTTCCTATTTTAACAAAAATACAAAATAAAATTCACAAACACGTGCTTTTTTAATTAATTTTACACGTGCTATATTTTACATATACATCTTTGTTAGAATTTCTACGGTAACACTAGTACTTTACTTCTTTATTATAAAACTTTAAAAAATCATGTTTAATCTCATCACGTATTCTTCTAAATTCATCTAATACTTCACCTTCTGTACCAATAGCATCTGCAGGATCATCAAAACCAATATGAATGTGATGTTTCACTTTTCCTAAAAATGTTGGGCAACTTTCTTTTGCACCACCACAAACTGAAATTACATAATCAAATTTTTGATCTAGAAATTCGTTTACTTTTTTAGGGTAATTGTTGCTTAAATCAATGCCTATTTCATTCATTACCAAAAC
>JAAXQB010000155.1 GCA_012329085.1 Methanosarcinales archaeon
TCGAACGAACGAGCGTTTGCTCATGATTGAACGAATGGGTGTTATCTCATATATTTTAAAATTGTACATTTTAAAATTTAAAACATTACACAATCTACTTTTTAAATAGTATATAATTTATAAAGCTCGTGATTGAACGAACGAGCGTTTATTATATGCTGAGAAAAATTTCTAGTTTCTCGTTTTTTGATAGCTCATTCAGAATGGATGAGCGTTAGTATATAACTTGTAAAGTTATATGCTCAAAGAAATTTTTTAATTTCTTGTTTATGTTTAAATTAAAAATTAAAAATTTTTTTAAACTCATTCTGAAAAAATGAGTGATTACGCTCGTTTGTTCAATCACGAGCTATTAAAAAGTTTTGAAACCATACATATATATAAATAGTTAAAATACGATATTAATAACACATGCCATTCGATTTAATAGAAAAATTAGATTCATACATAAAGAATCATAGTAATAAACAATTGGTAGCAATGCCATCAATTTTGTTTATAATCTCAATAAGTATAATTGCATCTACATTTGTAATTACAGGAACTCCACTTAGTCTTGGGATGGAATTTGAAGGGGGGACCATGATTACAATCATTCATGATTCTGCTGATGAAATCTTAGATACATATTCTGAAAAATATCCAATAGAAGATGTAAGGGAAACAGGGGATAGTGTTATTATAATGTTTGGACCAATGGAACGAGAGTTACGAACAAAAATAATAGAATATTTTAGTGGGGCATATCAAGTAAAAGAAATAAAAGACATTGGAGCGGAATTTGGCAGAGATTTACAATTTCAAGCACTTAAAGCGGTATCCATATCATTCATTGGAATGGGTGTAATTGTACTTTTGATATTTAAATCAATCGTACCTTCAGGCACGGTGGTGTTAGCGGCATTATCTAACATCTCTATTGCAGCTGCATTTATGAATGTTTTTGGGATTGATCTTACACTTGGAACAGTTGCAGCACTCCTTATGCTTATTGGATATTCTGTGGACAGTAATATTTTACTTGCAAATAGACTCCTTAAACGAAGAGGTGATGTGGAAGAAAAAATTTCAAAAGCAATGCATACTGGTGTTATCATGACTACGACTACACTTGCGGCACTCTTTGTAATGTTTATAATCTCTTCATATTCGCATCTCATAATACCGGGACTTCCGAAAATGGCACTTTTTTCAGATATTTCAGTTGTATTAATATTTGGACTTGTTGCTGATATTATAAATACTTGGATGTTAAATACAGGGATATTGCGATGGTATGTGCAAAAACCCACAACAAAAAGGAGACGGGCATAAATGTATAATTTTTTAAAAAATAGACGGGTGCAATTATTTATCACGGCAACTATCATATCTGTGATTTTAATAGCTTCACTTGGATTAAATTTTGGTCTTGATATTGAAGGGGGATCATGGATTCAACTTGAACCCAATGGTGCAGTTGCAGAAATTGAAATAGATTCTGGACTAATTGTAGAGCATCTTGTTCAAGGCGTGGCTGGAACTGTTACTATTGTATCGATTGCAGAAGATGAAATTATATTTACAGTAGAAGGCGGAATAACTCAATCTCAAATGGATTTACTTGGAATGGGGTCTTCTGAAATTGTTGGAAATCAGGTTACACTTTCTACAGCAAATCATATTCTAATATCTGCATATCTTAAAACAAAACTTGATTCTGAAGTTATTCCATTAGGAGATAATAGATTTGAAATTAGAACCGCAGTATCAGAAAACAATCTCAATGAATTAGTAAATAATGTAGATGGTACGGTTACAAAATTTATATCTAGTGTAACAGCCGAAACAAGAGATCTCACAAAAGAAATTTTAAATCATAAAATTAATATAATTGGTTTTAAAGATATTCCTATTCGGACAGTTGGGGAACATTATATTTTAATTGATTTTGCAGGCATTGATCTTTCAACAGCAAGAGATCTTGTAGAATCTCCGGGCAGGTTTGAAATACGAATACAAAAAAATGCAAATGAATCTATTCATGTGCTTTATGGTGAAGCCATAGAAAGTGTGGACATGCCAAGACTTGATGAAAGAGGGCAATGGGGTATAGGATTTAGGTTGAGTGAAACTGGTGCACACGCACTAAGACATGTTGCAATGGCAATAGGCGCAACTGAAAATCCAGAAGATCATTGGTTAATGATGTATCTTGATGATGATATGATATATAATGCTCCTTTATCACGAGAGGCCGCAGCAAGTTTAAGAGACCATCCAATATTTAGCTGGATGGCATCAACTGGCATGGATTCTGCAGGGGAAACTCAGGCAAGGAATTTACATATGCATTTAAGAGCTGGTGCACTTCCAGTTGATGTGGATATATTGGCATCTGGGGAAGTAGATGCAAGACTTGGGGAACAATTTAAATCCCAGTCCATACTTATAGGATTTGTAGCACTTCTTACAGTTGCACTTGTTGTATTTTTGAGGTATAGAAAAAAAGAAATTCTTGTTCCGATGATTGGAATTGCAATTACAGAAGTATTAATGATACTTGGAATTGCATCAATAATAGGATGGCATCTTGACCTTTCAAGTATTGCAGGAATTATAGCATCTGTTGGGACTGGTATTGATCATCTTATTATTGTCACAGATGAAGTATTATATGAAGGAAAATTACCAACCACTAAAGTATATCTTTCACGAGTTTCAAAAGCATTTGGTATAATCATTGCAGCAGCACTTACAACAATGATTGCAATGGCACCACTTGTTGTTATGGGATTCGGAGCACTCAAAGGATTTGCAATAATTACAATATTGGGGGTGCTTATAGGAATTTTAATTACTAGACCTGTGTATGGAATAATTATTAAAGAATTACTTGAGAAAAAAGATTCAAATGCTATTGAAAATTCTTAAAATTTGTTAGTAAATCTAAGATGGTGAGCACTCCGCACATTCATTCAATCATGAGCTACGAGAAATTGAAATTTTTTCTCTAAACGCTCATTTTATAAATTATATTCAATTAAATCATGCATAAAGTTAAAGAAAAAGATATTTGGACTGTAAAATATCGCCCAAACACACTTAATGAAATTTGTGGAAATGAAGAATCTATTTCTGTGATTCAAAAACTTATAGATTCTAAAAATCTTCCGCATCTTGTTTTACATGGTCCAAAAGATTCAGGGAAATCCTCAGTAGCTTTTGCTATCGCATTTGAATTATATGATGAATATTATGAACGAAATTTTACATACTTTAATGCATCTGATTTTTTTGATCAAGGAAAACGATATCTTGTACGGGATGAACGATTTAAACGCATAATTGGAACAGACGATCCAAAAAAAATAAAAGGAAGTATAATTTCAATTTTTAAAAAGATATTAAATGAATATTCAAGTATTCGTCCTATTGATTGTGATTATAAAATTATATTTATAGATAGTGCAGAATCTTTAAATTCTGATGCACAACATGCGTTAAGACGAATTATGGAAAAATATACTGGAACATGCAGGTATATATTATCAACTACGCAACCTTCAAAATTAATTCCTGCTCTTAGATCAAGGGGTGTAAATTTATTTTTTAGATATGTTTCTGATTCTACTCTTAAAAACCACATTAAAAAAATTTCTAATTTAGAGCAATTAAACCTTACAGATGATGGAAAGAACTCAATAGCATATCACGCACAAGGCAATATTGCAAATGCAGTTCTTACTCTACAACTTGCATCATTGTTATCAAAAGACATAGATGCACAGATAGTCTATGAAACAATACTTAGTAAAACTCCAGGAGAAATATTAAACCTTTTTGAAATGCTTAAACTTTGTGATGTAATAAATGCAAGAATTATTATCGATTCACTTATTATTGCAAAAGGACTATCTGGACAGGAAATTCTTGAACAATTATATGGCGTTGTAATAGAATCAAACGAATCTGAAATGGATATTGCAAAAATTGTCAAACGACTTGCAGATATTGATTTTTATCTGACAGAATCTGCAAATCCAAGAATTCAACTTGAAGCATTGATTTCCGGTGCGTGATTTGTAAGTGTCACTATAATTTCCCACTCTTTTTTTAAATATGGACATTCATAATAATGATATTAATTTAAAATCTGCATGCAGAGAATTAATTGAAATGGTTCTTTCTAATGAAATAAATAATTCACTATCATTAAATGCTGCAAAAAAAAAGATTAGTAAAAAATATAAATTGTCTTCACTTCCAAGAAATTCAGATATACTTCTATCAGGAACAGAAAAAGAACAAAAAAAAATAAATCAAATACTTCAAAGAAAACCTGTGCGAACTATATCTGGAGTTGCAGTAATTGCTGCAATGACATCTCCCGCTCCTTGTCCGCATGGTGCATGTATTCCTTGCCCCGGAGGTCCAAATTCTCAGTTTGAAACTTCACAAAGTTACATGGGAAGTAAGCATGTAACAATGCGAGCAATTCAAAA
>JAAXQB010000135.1 GCA_012329085.1 Methanosarcinales archaeon
CAGGCGATCCAGAACCATCAGAAGATGATTTAGAAATTACTAAAAGAATCCAAGAAGCCGGCAAAATAATGGGAATAGATGTTTTAGACCATATCATCATCACCAAAACAAAAACATTTAGCTTCAAAGACAAAAAATTAATTTAATAATAAAAAATATGTCAGAGATTAAAAATTTAATAAAGAAAATAAAAAAATTTCGCGACGAAAGAGATTGGAAGTTATCACCCGTCCGAGAAATACTCGGCAACGACTTTTCATATCAAGAGATAGGATTGGTACGTTTGGGTTTAAACCCCAACTCCCTCAACTAAGAGCAAAGAACCCAAAGAGAATAGCAAAAAAGAAAAGAATCATCTTTGCCAAAAATGTGATAGACCGATAAACCATAAGGGCAATTGTTTGTCTTGTAATATAAAAATTAAAAAAATTAGATGAAAAATAAAATTATAGAAATTAATTATAAAAAAAACGATAAAACAATTTTTCAGGATGGAAAGCTTAATTTAGGAGATATTACTATTTTTGCTGGTGAAAATAATTCTGGTAAAACTCAAATAATAAATGTAATAGAAAAGGCTTTAGTCTTGAATAAAGAAAATAATGTTATTAAAATACCAGCAGAAAAAGTAATCTTAGAAAATGAAACAAAAAATACAGCAAAAAGTGATGAGTTTAGAAAAATATTAGAAAATTTAATTTCTATAAAGTTAGGTCAAGAAACTTTTTCTGTAAAAAGTGAAGTGGATGATATAAAAACAGAACTTCCAAAAATTTTTAAGGAGTGTAGGGTTGAAAACATAGAACTTGAGGTTTCTAAAGGTAACCCAACAGAAGAAGCATATATTAATGCGTGCAAGGAAGTTTATGCTAAAAGTATCATAGAAGGTATCACAATAAAAGATTTATTAAACAACAAAGATGGGATAGAACTTTCTGAGGCAGGGCAAGGAACTGAAAGACTTGTTATTGTTTCTTTAATTAGATATCTCGCAAAAAAACAAAATAATTTAAATAAAATATCTAAAGAATTTTTAATAATAGAAGAGCCAGAAATATTTTTACATCCTAAATTAAAAAAAAATTTTAATCTTTCTCTTAAAAAATTAGCTTCTGATGGTGTAAAAATAATATTAACTACGCATGATCCTTATTTTATTTCATTAAATGAAAAAGAGAAAATATATCAAGTATTTAGGGATAGTAACGGTTTCACAGAATTTAATTTATATGAAAAAAATAAAGAAATTGATAATATTTGCCACTCGGAAATAAATTATAAAATTTTTGATGTTCCAACATCAGAATATGCCCTTTTATTGTATTATGAAATTAAAGAAAAAAATAAAGAAAAGATAAAAAACACTTTTGAATTAAAAGACAAAAGAAAGGTATCTTTGCGTGATTTTAGAAATCAATTATCTCATCCTGCTGAGAAATTAAGAGATTTTGATGAAAAGAATGAGAATGGGTCTCCAATAATAAAATCCGATGATATAAAATCAGAAGATAACATGAGAAGATTTATAGAGGCATGTTTAAAAAATATTAAAACAAAAAACGAAAAGTGATTGAAGGGGAAATTATGCTATAATTGAGAAAATAGATAATTTATTTAAACAAAAATGTTATGAGTGCTAATATCAAAAATTTAGAAAATAGATTGTGGAAGGCGGCAGATTATTTGCGTGCTAATTCTGCGTTGCGTCTTAATGAATTTGCTGAGCCAGTTTTAGGTTTAATTTTTCTTAAATTTGCGGGAGTAAAGCATTCTAAAATAGCCAAGGAATTAGCTGAAAAAAGAGATAAAAAAAATAGAAATCGTGGCGGTGCTTCTGTTTTGCGTGAGAGACCGATATCTTCTACAGATTATATTGCGCGTGGGGCAGTTTTTGTTCCTGAAAAAGCTCAGTTTTCATATCTTATAAAATTACCCGAGGGAACGAATATGGGAAAAGCTGTTAATGATGCGATGAAAGAGATTGAGAAAAATAATAAAGAGCTTGATGGTATTCTTCCGAAGACATTTCAAAAACTTAACAATCAATCTATAATTGCGCTTCTTAAAAATTTTAATCAGATTCCAAATAATATTGAGGGCGATGCTTTTGGGAGAATTTATGAATATTTTCTTGGCAAATTTGCGCTTGCGGATGGTACTCGTGGAGGAGAGTTTTTTACGCCGACAAGTATTGTTAAACTCATCGTGGAAATCATTGAGCCGTATCAGGGTAGAATTTACGATCCTGCTTGTGGTTCTGGTGGAATGTTTGTGCAATCGCACGAATTTATAAAACAACATCTTAAAAATGGGCAAAACACAAGAGCGGCTCGTAAAATTTCAATTTATGGACAAGAAAAAACAGAACAAACTGTTCATATTGCAAAAATGAACCTTGCTATTCACGGCCTTTCAGGGGATATCCGCGAAGGGAATACTTATTATGAGGATAGCCACAAGAGTATTGGAAAATTTGATTTTACAATGGCTAATCCTCCTTTTAATGTGAAGGGGATTGATAAAGAACGAATTAAAGATGATTCGCGATTTTCATATGGGATACCGCGAGCAGATAATGGTAATTATCTTTGGATTCAAATTTTTTTAAATTCATTAAACGAAAAAGGACGCGCTGGATTTGTTATGTCTAATGCAGCCAGTGATGCTGGGCATACTGAAAAAGATATTCGCCAAAAAATGATAGAGGATGGCGTAGTGGATGTAATGGTCGCTGTGGGACCGAATATGTTTTACAATGTAACACTTCCAGTAACACTCTGGTTTTTAGACAAAGGTAAAAAGCAAACTAATCGCAAAAATAAAATTCTTTTTATTGACGCGCGTAATATTTATACTCAGATTAATCGTGCACATCGCAATTGGACAGACGAACAAATAGAGCAAATTGCAAGTATTGTCCGAAGTTATCGTAAAGAAAAAGGCGCGAAAAAGTATGTAGATATAAAGGGTCTATGTAAGGTGTCAACAATAGACGAAGTAAAAAAAGCTGGTTATTCACTCAATCCAGGTCGTTATGTTGGTGTTGCAGATAATGGCGATGATGATAATGAAGATTTTGAAGAAAAAATTGAACAATTTCATAATGAATTAAAGGGATTGACCAAGGAAGCTCACAAATTGGAAAAAAAGATTTTTGAGAATTTGAAGAAAATAAATTTTAAGTAATTATGAAAATTTTATTTTTAGATGAATCCGGCGACCATAGTTTGGTAAAAATTGATCCACAATTTCCGATATTTTGCCTTGCGGGATGTATTTTTGATGAAGCTCAATATCAACAAAAATATAATGCGCAAATTGATGCTTTTAAAATTCGGTATTTTAACGATGTGAATGTAGTACTTCATTCAAGGGAAATTAGAAAGTGTTCATCACCCTTCAACATTCTTCTTAATAAAAATACAAAACAAAGTTTTTATACCGATTTAAACAATCTTATGTCTAAGTTACCTTATGCAATTTTAGCTTCAGTAATTTTGAAAGAGAAACTAAAAGACCAATATCACGATCCCGCAAATCCCTATGCTTTATCATTAGAATTTATTATGGAAAGATTTTTATTCTTTCTTGAGGAAAGTAATGATATTGGTTATATTTCGGTGGAGTCAAGAGACTCAAAAGCTAATACCAACTTACTCGCGGCGTTTACGGAAATCATAAACAATGGCTCGTGGGGTAGCAATTATTTTC
The DNA here is from genome assembly GCA_012329085.1 of Methanosarcinales archaeon. Next base: position 3,712 of record JAAXQB010000135.1, read on the forward strand.
AGAAACATATTGCCGCAGAAAGATTTCAACGGAAAATTCAAAAAATGATTTTTGTTACAAAGCAACAAAACGAAAACGGCCACCAAATCGCTGATTTAGTAGCTTATCCAATTGCAAAATACGGTCTTAATCCAAAGAGAGAAAATCTTGCTTTTGAGGTGATAAAACTAAAGTTTCGTAAATCCAGAGCAGGCAAAATTTCTGGTTATGGGTTTAAAATTTTTCCAAAATAAAAGTGGGGCCCGAGCATTCCCAGTCCCCACTTTTAATATCTTTATATTATCAAATCTATATTTCTTGTCAAGTGGAAAATCCCACTATTAATAAATTTAAAATTAAAAATAAAATGCAAAAAATAAAATCACAACCAAAAAATTGGCAGAAGGCAAAAGTTACGCGTGATCCAAGTGCAAATTTAAAAATTTTAAAAAAACTTGAGAAAGAAAATTTTATTGAGATATACGATGTGATACTTGAAGGTGGGCGAGAAAATCAAAAAGTGAAGCGTAAAATTCTTCCAGTTGGTGTTTGGAATCATTCACGCTGGGATGAATCTGTATGGGCTGATGATGATAATGTATACAATGATTTCCGAGAGATACTTGGGAAAGATAAAATAAAAGATGCGATGCAATTGGAGACGCATATCCGAAATAAATTTGATTATTTCGTCACAGAAGATAACGACTTTTTATGCAAGCGTGAGGTTTTAAAAGAGAAGTTTGGGGTAAACATTGTTACCCCAAATGAGCTTCAAGAATTATATCAGTAAGTAGAACTACAAAACACAACCTTTGCTAAATTGGAAAACTTAAAATACAAAAGTCAAAATTAAAAAGTAAAGATAAAAAATATAAACAATTTTAACCCAGATAAAAATCGTGAAGAAAAAATTGAACAATTTCATAATGAATTAAAAGAATTAACCAAAGAAGCTCATA
>JAAXQB010000045.1 GCA_012329085.1 Methanosarcinales archaeon
ATATAACTTATATTTAATTATTTTATTATTTGTTTGATCCTTCTATTTGTTTGATCCTTCTATTTGTTTGATCCTTTTATTTGTTTGATTCTTTTATTTTTTTTTTTTACGATCGTAGCTATTTTTTTTTTGATGTGGTGTGATATGGTGTGGCATGATGTGGCATATAGTATATATAAAATATATTTAATGTGTTAAATCGCAATCAGTAGCATGCGATAGGTATATATACTATACAGTTGTATATATGTGTATAGAAGAGCAATAAAATAGTAATGTTTTATTATTCTTTTAAAATAAATAAACGGAGGTAAAAAACTATGATTAAAATAGAAAAGAAAAATATATATATAGACGCACAACAACAACAGAAAGAAAATAATATCGCATTAATTGATTATCCTGTTTTTAATATTAAAACAGGACGACAGTTAAAGTATAATTTTGGGTATTATTTTAAGGATTTAGATGAGTTTATGACTTTATTCCATTAAAACAAGGATTGAAACACTGTATAGTATATATACCTATCGCATGCTACTGAGGTTTATGACTTTATTCCATTAAAACAAGGATTGAAACTTAAGAATGATGAATAAAGCTAACGCTTTTTTTTGGTTTATGACTTTATTCCATTAAAACAAGGATTGAAACTATACCCTTTACTAAATATATCTTCTATAAATTCGGTTTATGACTTTATTCCATTAAAACAAGGATTGAAACTCAACCACCCACCACCCTCGATTTCTTTTTCCAATTGTTTATGACTTTATTCCATTAAAACAAGGATTGAAACTTATTTATAGGCGTTCATAAGCTTTTTTTGCTAAATTTAGAATTAAGTTTAAATTGGTATCATCATGTATTATAATGCGAGTCCGTGTTTTATCTTCATGTAGTCTTATATCTAAATCTTTATATAAATTTTCTGCCATTATTTCTTTTATTTCTTTCATTTCTTTTTCATTTAATCTAACCTCGACCCAAAACTGTTTTGGTTGGCAATATATCTTACAAAAAGAAATGTTCATTTTAAATATTATATGCCATTTAGTATAATATTCTTTTATAGATTCACTAATTTTTAAAATGTTTTCTCTCAATTCATTCACTCGATTCAATACATTTTTATCTTCTATTTTTTTAAGATGATAATCTAAATCATATTTTATAATTGGTTTAATTGGCATCAATTCATTATCAAATATTAATAATTTTGATGTATTATTCAATAAAAAATCTTTTACTATTTCATCATTTGGCTTATATCCACAAATCTTTTCAGTAGCTTCACCAATTAATTTAATAAGTTCATCATCTGTATTAGAAATTAACTCATTCCATGCTTTTGGTAAAGTTTCATTTAAAATATTTCGTTTTTTATAATCTTTAAAAACCTGTTCTGCATTTTCAATGGCTTTCATAGTTCTAACATTTTCTATAAAAAGAAAATCAATAAATTTTGAAATAATTTCTTTTGTTTCTTGTTTAAATATATCAATTGTATAAAATTTTCTCTCTTCCCATTTACCTTCATGTAAAGGTAAATAAAACCACCATGCAATACCATTAGTTAAAACTGCAAGTTTAATGCCTTCTTTAAATGAATAATCCAATAATTGATCTTGATGTCCACTTAATCCTAATTGAACTTTTTTGACCTCTATAAAAACTTTATTATTTTTTTCTATCCTTAAAGAATAATCGACTTTTCGCACTCCTACTGTATATTCAGGAGTTACTTCATTACTATTGAATATATCCCACCCAAGAGAATCCAATATTCTTAAAATAATTGTTTGTTTTGTTGTAGCCTCATCATAATGACCAATTTTATTAATGCCACCAGCTTTAATTTCCCCTATAATTTTTTCCAATTTAATACTTATTTCATCCATCATTTATTTCTCCTTTTAATCAATGCCAATAATATTCAATATCAATAAATGCTACTTAATCTATATATAATTTTATACTTCATTTAATCTTATCCAATATCCCCCTCGCCGCAAGTACTCCAGTTGCCGATGCATTAATTATATCCCTTGAAAGTCCTGCACAATCCCCTGCTGCAAATAAATTAGAAATATTCGATTCCAACCCCTTATTAACTTGAATTTGCATAGCATAAAACTTAATTTCAGGTGCATATAAAAGTGTTGAATCGGATGCAACCCCTGGAATAATCTTATTTAAAGTATCAAGCCCTTCAATTATATTCATCACAATCCTATGCGGTAATGCCATTGAAATATCACCGGGTGTTGCATCTTTTAGCGTATTAATCACAATATTTCTATTAATTCGCTCTTCTGTTGATCGCCGCCCTCTTCTTAAATCTCCCATTCTTTGAATAACAGGTTTTCCGCTACCTATTGTTGTTGCAAGCTTTGCAATAGACCTTGCATATTTAGTAGTATTTTCGATTGGATGAGTTAATTTAATATTAACAAGAAATGCAAAATTTGTATTATCAGATTCAGTTTCCCTCATAGAATGACCATTCGTTGCAATAAATCCTTCATATTGTTCTTTTACTACATACCCTCTTGCATTAGTACAAAAAGTTCTAACAAAATCATCATATCGTTGAGTGTGTATGTGAAATTTTGGATCACGGTTTATATTAGTCACAGGGTCCATAACAATTGCAGGAACTTCCACACGAACACCCACATCAATACCACCATGCTTTGCATTTATATTGTGTTTATTAACAAGTTCATTTATCCATTCCCCTGCAATTCTACCGGGTGAGAGAATTACAAAATCCGAATTAATAGTTTTTCCGCCTTTTAAAACAACACCTTTTAAAACACCATTTTCTATTAAAAGATCTGCCACTCTTGTATTAAGTAAAAAATTGATATCTTTTTTATCAAGATCCTTCTTAAAATTACTAATAATTTCTGGTGCTTTATCTGACCCCATGTGCCGTTGTTTAATATCAAGGAATCTTGCACCATGTGATGCAGATTTTCTTTTGAGATCTTCAATTTCAGAGATTGATGGATTTGATGCAATATCAGGAGCTCCATATTTTAAATATATTTTATCCACATACTCTACAAGATTCCATGCTTCTTCTTGACTTCTAGTAAGTTCTGCAAGGTCTCCTCCAATATCTGGCCTTAAATTTAAAGTCCCATCTGAAAATGTACCCGACCCTCCAACTCCACACATTATATCACATGGAAAACACCTCGTGCATTGTGTAATTGTATCTAATACACATTTTCTCTTATCCACATCACTTCCCACATCAATAACCAATACTGAAAGGTTTGATTCAATTGTAAATTCATTTGCAGCAAACATTCCAGCAGGACCTGCACCAATGATTATAACATCATACTTTTGTTCTTTTATCATATATATTTAAAATTTTTTTTATAGCTCATTCGGAACGAATGAGCGTAAGGAGAAAATCTCTGATTTTCGACAGCTCGTTCGGGACGAACGAGCGTTTGCTCATGATTGAACGAATGAGCGTTAGCATATATCTTATAAAATTATATAATTAACAACCATTCTTTACAAATCTCATTCTTGTAAAGAATGGGCATTAAACGATGTTCAAAAAAATTTATAATTTCTCGAATTCAGTTTAATTATGAAATAATTTCATCCATTTTATCTATGCTCTTTGCAAGATTTATTTCTTTTGCGATTCTTCTACCTGTTGATAGATTTTCTTCTATAAAATCAGAATATGGCGAACCTGATGGATATATATTAGTTCCTGCAACAATTCTTGCAGATATTTCAAATACCTTAATTTCAAGTTTATCTGTAAATATAGTTTCAAGACAAAATGCACCAACCATACCCCCAAACAACTCAATTGATTTTTCTACAACTTGTTCCCCTAATTGAAAAATTTTTGGAAGTAATGATTCTCTTGCAACCAATGGTAAATTTCCCGTGACAGTAAAAGTTGGATCTATATTACAATCAGGCACTCGATATAACTCATCAATATTAGATTCAATCCGTTTATCCATTCCAAGCATTTCCAATGTTCCTTTGCTTAATGCATATCCATCATTTTTAATTGGTGAATAAAAATAATGTAGATAAAATCGTGTTCCTGTAATGAATTCTTGTATAGTATATTTTTCATTTGGATTTATTTTTTTCTTAAATTCCTCATACGAATCTACAATAAAAAATCCCATGCCGCCTTTTGCACCATGATATTTTACAATAGAAGGAGAACTTATTTCTTCTGGATTTATTTCTTTTGGCATAGAAACACCTGCGGATTCAAGCCAAGTTCGCTCCTTTTCTCTATCCGATTCCCACGAAAGTACAGCCCTATTTCCAAATGTTGGAACTTGTAGATTTGCAAAATTATCAGCACCAAGATATTCTACAAAAGAACCATGTGGAATAATAATTGCATTTTTAGAAATAAGTTCATCAGTAATTTTTGGAATATCTTTATAGCTTTCGACAACAATATATTCATCTGGCTTTGCTTTTGGAAATGCATCATAAAATTTTGGAGGACTTCCAACACAAATTCCAATGGTTTTTAATCCTTCTTTGCGTGCCCCATCAAAAATTTGAAGACTCGAATGGGAACATACGGTTGCAATGGATAAGTTATTTAAATCGTAATTTTTAATAATTTTTGATATTTTTTTGTTTTTCATACATTTTTTAATCTTATATTATTTGCCTTGATATTAGATTAATGTTTTTAATATAGAATGTTTTTATTTTCCATCATCTCATATCTTTTGCGTGCAGATTTATTGATATTTAAAAATAAATCATTTCCTTTTGAATCAATACCAACAATAAGAGGCCCAAATTCATTACATTCAAACTCCCATACTGATTCGGCCATACCAAGTTCTTCTAAATGCACAGAAGATACTTTTTTTATAGATTCTGATGCAAGTGCTGCACAACCTCCTGTATAAGTTAAATAAACA